>DATDFP010000400.1:0-3920 GCA_036522535.1 Gemmatimonadales bacterium | reverse complement strand
GAGGGCGGTGAAGGGCGGTCCGTGGACCGCCTTTCACCGCCTTTCACCGCCTTTCACCGCCCTCCACCGCCCCCCCTGACGGGCTCGGAATCCGGACCCGGCCCATCACCCGCTCGACGAACCCAAACTCCGGCGCGAGCCGCGGCAGCCGCGCCAGCTCGCGGAACAGCTTGCGCTCTCGGTCCCCAAGGACGCGGCACTCCCCGCACTGCGCGAGATGGATGTCCCGCGCGGCGGGGAGCAGACCCTGAGCCCAAAGCTCGAGCTCGTCCGAAGTGAGGTGTTGCGAGAGGGGTTCGGTCATTTCCCGGTCCTACGGGCTCCGGGCGCCGTGGGTTTCATTCCTTCCGGTCCTCCAGGTAAACCCGCAGCTCGTTGCGGCCCCGGTGGATGTAGGTCTTCACCGTGCCCAGGGGCAAGTCGAGGATCCGGGCGATCTCTTCGTAGCTATGACCCTCGACGTGCCGCAGCAGGATGCAGGCGCGGTACTCCGGGCGGAGCTTCGCGATCGCCCGCTCGATCGCGCTCCCCAGCTCCCGGGCCTCGACCTCCTGGAGTGGGCTCTCGCCCCGGTCGCCGAGTTGCAGCGCGGTGGCGCTCATCTCTTCGGGCGTAGTCGCGTGAGGTGCGCCGTCGAGCGACAGCGTGTCGAGGTCGCGCCTGCGCAAGTGATCGATCGCGGCGTTGTTCGCGATCTTGAAGATCCACGACGAGAACTTGAACTGGGGATTGTACGACTTGATCCCGTTCAGGACCTTGATGAAGGTCTCCTGCGCCAGGTCCTCGGCGAGCGCCCGGTCCCGCACCATGCGGTAGAGCAATGAGAAGACGGGTCGCTCGTAGCGGCGGACCAGCTCGCGGAACGCCGGCTCGTGGCCGTGCTGTGCCCACTGCACGACCTCCGGGTCGCTGGCGCCGGTCAGGTTGCCCGGCCTATCTTTCGCGCCTATGACGCCGTCTCCCGCATTCGAGGTGGCCGCGCGCACGGGGGGAGAAGGAAGCGGGGCGGGCAGAGGGGGCGAAGGGGGGGGCGACGCGAAGCGCTCCTACGTGCGGAGCATGTTCGCCGCCATCGCGCCGCGCTACGACTTCCTCAACCATCTCCTGAGCCTCAACCTGGATCGTCGCTGGCGCCGGGCCGCGGTGCGGCGGCTCGGGTGGGAATCGAAACCGGACGGTCTGTACCTCGATCTCTGCGCCGGCACGCTGGATCTCGCGGCCACGCTCGCCCGCGAGTCGCGCTTTCGGGGCAGCGTGATCGGCGCCGACTTCGTGCTGCCGATGCTCGAGCGCGGCCGGGGCAAGGCCGGGCGTACTTACCCCGTCGCCGCCGACGCGCTGGCGCTACCGTTCGCGGACCGGCAGTTCGACGGCGCCATGGTCGCATTCGGCGTCCGGAACCTGGCGGACCCCGACGCCGGGCTCGTGGAGGCGGCCCGCGTGCTCAAGCGGGGCGCGCGGCTCGTGGTGCTCGAGTTCACAACACCGCGCTCCGGTCCCCTGCGCCACCTGTACCTCTTCTACTTTCGGCGCGTGCTGCCCGGCATCGGCCGCCTGGTGTCGAAACATAGGGACGCCTATACCTACCTGCCAGAGTCGGTGCTCGAGTTCCCCGATCCCGCGGAGCTCGCGGGGCGCTTCGCCGCCGCCGGGTTCGAGGGAGTGGGCTATGAGCTGCTGACCGGGGGGATCTGCGCCCTCCATCATGGCACTCGATAACCTGCGCGACTTCATCGCGGGCGTAGAGGCGGCGGGAGACCTGGTGCGCGTGGACCGCGCGGTCTCCGTGGACAGGGAGATCACCGAGATCGCCGACCGCTGCATGAAATCACCCGGCGGCGGGCCGGCGCTGCTGTTCAGGCACCCGACGCTCTTGAAGGGCGGCTCCTCGCGCTACCCGGTTGCCGTGAACCTGTTCGGCTCCGAGCGGCGGATGTCCGCGGCGCTGGGCGTGGAGCGCCTCGATCAGATCGGCGAGCGCATCGCGACGCTGCTCAACCTCAAAGTGCCCGACGGCCTGTTCGGAAAGCTCGCGATGCTGCCGCAGCTCGCCGAAGTGGCGAAGTACCCGCCCAAGACGGTCGGCAGTCGCGGAGGGGGGGGAGCGCCATGCCAGGAGATCGTGATTCGCGAGGGGGACGTGGACCTGTCGCAGTTCCCCGTGCCGGTCTCGTGGCCGGAGGACGGCGGGCCTTACATCACGCTGGCCGGCGTGATCACGCGCGACCCCGAGACCGGCGTGCGCAACGTCGGGATGTACCGCGTCCAGGTGATCGGCCCCAACGCCGTGGCGATGCACTGGCAGCGTCACAAGGTGGGAGCGGCGCACTGGCGCGCGATGGCGGAGCGCGGGGAGACGATGCCGGTCGCGATCGCGCTCGGCGGAGATCCGGCGAGCATCTACGCCGCGTCGGCGCCGCTGCCCCCCTCGATCGACGAATTCCTGTTCGCGGGGTTCCTGCGCAGGGAGCCGGTGCGCCTCGTGCGGGCGGTGTCGTGCGACCTCGAAGTGCCGGCCGAGGCGGAGATCGTCCTGGAGGGCCGCATCGACCCGCGGGAGGAGCTCGTGCTCGAGGGGCCGTTCGGCGACCACACCGGGTTTTACTCGCTCGCCGACTTCTATCCCAGGGTGCACATCACGGCGGTGACGATGCGCGCGGAGCCGATCTGGCCGCACACGATCGTCGGCCGGCCCCCGATGGAGGACTACTGGCTGGGCCACGCGACGGAGCGCATCTTCCTGCCGCTCCTGAAGCTGACCATCCCCGAGATCGTGGACATCCACATGCCCGCCGAGGGGATCTTTCACAACCTGGTATTCGTGAGCATCGACAAACAGTATCCCGGCCAGGCGTACAAGGTGATGAACGGGCTGTGGGGGCAGGGGCTGATGTCGCTCGCGAAGGTGATCGTCGTGCTGGACGAGGACGTGAACGTGCGCGACCCGAAGGAGGCCTGGTGGGTCGCGCTGAACCACATCGATCCCGAGCGCGATGTCCGGTTCTCGCCGGGCCCGATTGACGTGCTCGACCACTCGAGTCGCGGCTTCACGTTCGGCTCCAAAATGGGGATCGACGCGACACGGAAATGGAAGGAGGAGGGGTTCACCCGGGAGTGGCCGAACAGGATCGTGATGGATCCGGCGACGAAACGAAGAGTCGACGAGATGTGGAAGGAGCTGGGGATTGACCTGGGCGGTAAGGGGCGGTAGGGGCGGTAGGAGGCGGTAATGGCGGACACGACTACGCGGCGCGAAGGGCAGTCGTTCGCGGGCGAGAGCTTGCTGGTACGCTACGCGAACTTCGTCAAGCTCCCCCACACTGTCTTCGCGCTGCCGTTCGCGCTGCTGGGGCTGCTCGTCGCATCGCGCGACCATCCCGTCACCTGGCGCATCGCCGGCCTCGTGGTGCTGGCGTTCACCTGCGCCCGGTTCGTGGCGCTCGGGTTCAACCGCATCGCCGACCGCGAGCTCGACGCCAGGAACCCGCGCACCCGGGGACGCGAGCTGCCGACCGGGCGGCTCACGCTGCGGCAGGCCTGGGCGGGGGTCCTCGCCGCCGCGGCCGTATTCCTGTGGAGCGCATGGGCGCTGAATCCGCTCTGCTTCGCGCTCGCGCCGGTCGCGCTGGTCTTCATCTCCGCATACAGCTATGCGAAGCGGTTCACGCACTGGTCGCACCTGTGGCTCGGGCTTGCGGACGGGGTCGCGACGCCCGCCGGCTACCTCGCCGTGACCGGGCGTTGGAGCGATCCCTGGTGGCTGTTGCCGGCGGGAGCGCTGGCGGTGACGTTGTGGGTAGGCGGGTTCGACGTGTTTTACGCCCTCCAGGACGAGGAGTTCGACCGGGCCGAGCGGCTCAAGTCCCTGGTGGTGCGGCTGGGGCGCCCGCCCGCGATCGCGGTGGCCAGGGGGCTGCACG
>DATDFP010000399.1:0-13590 GCA_036522535.1 Gemmatimonadales bacterium | reverse complement strand
CTGCGCCGACACGATGCCCTGGTCGCGCAGCGGCTTCGCCCGGGCGAGGTCGTTCGCGGCGCGGGCGCTGTCCGCGACGGCGGCGCTGACCTCGTGGACCCGGAGGCCGGCGGCCCGAGCCTGCGCCTGCCGCTGGCGTATGAGGGCGTCGAGCCCCGGCTGCTCGAGCACCGCCACGGTATCGCCCCGGCGCACCGTATCCCCTTCGTCTTTGAGCAGCCGTATGAGACGGCCTGAAGTCAGCGAGGCGAGCTGCACCTGGCGGATCTCGACGGTGCCGGAGACCCGCAGGGCGTCCGCGCGGTCGCGGCAGCCCGGGACGAGCAATGCGACAAGCGTCACACGACGCCACGATGCCACGTTCCATGAGGCCGGCTCGGCCGTTTTGTGCAATGTGGCGTCGTGGCGTCGTGCGACGCTCACCTATGAGCCCTCAGCCAGTTGATGGGATCCAGGGCGATCCCGCCTTGCCCGCGCATCTCGAAGTGCAGGTGCGGCCCCCGGTCGCTCGACTCTCCCCCGACGTGCCCGATGATCTGGCCTTTGGAGACGCGTTCGCCCCTCGTGACCGTGGCCTCGCTCAAGTAGCCGTAAAAGCTGTAGTAGCCGCCGCCGTGATCCAGCAGCACCGACGTGAGATAGGTGCCGAGCGGCCCGGCAAGGCTCACGGTGCCGGCCGCGATGGCGCGCACCGGCGTGCCCGCGGGCGCCGCGATTCCGATGCCGTGCCAGGGGATGCGGGTGTTGTTGGGCCCCGGCGCGGCGCCAAACTGATAAATGATCGTCCCATCCACCGGCCAGTCGAGCTGGCCCAGATCGGCCGTGGTGATCGCCGCGGCGGTCGCGGCGCCGTGCGCCTCGGCCTCCCGCCGCGCGCGCTCCAGCGCTGCGATGCGGTCGTTCAGGCTCTTCTCGTCGTGCTCGAGCTGGGAGAGACGCTCCTCTGCTTCGCGCGCGCTGCGGCGCGTCTCGCGCAGCGACCTCTGCCGCTCGCGCTCGAGGGTGAGATAGCGCTGCAACTCCTCGCCGCGCTCGCTCCGGCGGCGCCCCAGGGCGTCGCGCGCGTCCACGAGCGTCTGGCGCTCGCGGGCGATCCGGCGCTGCAGCTTGAACATGTCGTTCGCGAGCAGGCGATCCTGCCGGCTCACGAGGTAGAGATACTTGTAGCGCGACAGCAGATCGCCGAAGCTCTCGGCGGCGAGCAGCACCTGGTAGGTGTAGAGCGGCCCGCGCTTGTAGATGTCCACGAGACGGTGGTCGAGCACGGCCCGCTTCTCCTCGAGGGCGTCCTGGGCGAGCAGCAGGTCCACGGTGGTGCGGTCGATCTGACCCGAGAGGGCGTTGATCTGGCGGTCGAGCTCGTTGACGATGCGGTTGGTGGTCTCCTTCTGCCGCTCGAGGTTCGAGAGCTCGTCGGAAAGCGAGTGCACCTGTGTCTTGAGCCGCTCGAGCTCCTGCTCGACCTCGGTCCGCTCGCGGCGGATGTCCTCCAGGCGACGCTGGTTGTCCCGGAGCTGCTGATTGAAGGGCTGAGGGCGCTGGGCGGCTAAAGAGGCGAAAGACAGAGAGGCGTGGAAAAGAGACGTGAAAAAGAGGCGTGAAAAAAAGGCGTGAAAAAAAGGCGTGGAAGAACCGCGTGAAAGGTCGGGGTGCCTTGCTTTCACGATTCCTTTCCACGCCGTCTTTGCACGTCTCTTTTTCACGGCACGTCTCTTTTCCACGCCTCCTTTTCACGTCTCTCTTCTTTTCCACGCCTCTTTTTCACGTCTTTTTTCCACGTCTTCTTCCTTTCACGACCTCAGACCCTGCGCAGATGCCTGCCCACACTCGCCGCGCTTCCAAAGAACCCGATCAGCATCCCGAAGCCCACGATGGCGACGGCCTGCTCGGTTGAGAAAAACGCCGCATGGATGAGCCAGCGGTTGATGAGGGCATAGGCTCCGTACGAGAGGCCGATCGCCGCGAGCCCGCCCAGCATGCCCTTGATGGCCCCCTGGAGCAGGAACGGGCGCCGGATGAAACCGTCAGTGGCGCCCACGAGTCGCATGATGGCGATCTCGCGGCTGCGCTGCAGCACCGCCATCCGGATCGTGGTGCCGATGATGATGATCGCCACGACCGCGAACGCCGCCCCCACGACGAGCCCGACCGCCGCCGCGATCTGGCGCAGCCGGTCGAGGTGTTCCACCCAGTCACGGCCGAACCGCACGTCGTCCACGAAGCCGAAGCCCTGCAGCCGCTCCGCCACCTCGTTCACGTGCTGCACGTCGCGGTAGGCCGGCTTGAGCTTGACCTCGACCGACGCGGGAAGGGGATTGCGCTCCAGCTCCTGGAGCACATCCCGGAATTCGACCAGCTCGGCGCGGGCGCGGGCCAGGGCCGAATCCTCGCTCACGTACGTGGCCGCCTGCACTTCGGGGAAGGCCTCGATGTCCTTTTCGGCGAGCGTGATCGTTTCGATGGGCGTGCCGGGGAGCAGGTAGGCCACGATCTCCACCCGTTCGGCGACCTCGCGCAGCGCCCGCTGCAGGTTCACGGCCACCAGCCCGAACAGGCCCACCACGAACAGGGAGAAGGCGATCGTCGTGACGGAAAGGGAGGACAAGAGCGGCGCGCGCCGGAACGCGAGCAACGCTTCGCGGATCACGAGGTTCACGGCGTCACGGCCTGACCGCGGGACTCGTCCACCGCGGAGTCGTACACCAGCGCCCCCTCCTGCAGCTCGATCACCCGGTACGGAGCCTGGCGCACCAGATCGAGATCGTGCGTCGCCATCACCACCGCCGTCCCGCTCGCGTTGATGTCGCGCAGCAGCTGGAACACGCCGCGCGTGGCGCGCTCGTCGAGGTCGCCGGTCGGCTCGTCGGCCAGGAGCACCGTGGGCTCGTTCACGAGGGCGCGCGCGATCGCGACGCGCTGCTGCTCGCCCCCCGAGAGCTCGCGCGGATAGGCCTTGGCCTTGGCCGCGAGCCCTACCTGGGTGAGCACTCGCATCACACGCGCGGGCGTCGTGGAGCGCCGCGCGCCCGTGACCTCGAGCGCGAAGGCGACGTTCTCCTCCGCCGTCCGGTCCTCGAGGAGCCGGAAATCCTGGAACACGATTCCCAGCCGGCGGCGGAGCATAGGGACGTCCTTGCGGCGCATCTCGGCGACGGTGAAGCCCGACACGCGCACGGCGCCGCTCGTGGGGCGCTCTTCCGCGTACACCAGCTTGAGGACCGTGGATTTCCCGGCGCCGGAGTGGCCCGTGAGGAACGCGAACTCGCCCTTCGCGATGTGAAACGAAACGTCCTTCAGGGCGAGGCCCCCCTTCGGGAAGGCCTTGAAGACATTCGTGAACTTGATCACTTAGAGCTGCGCCAGGGCCTGGGCGAAGTCCGCGATGAGGTCGTCTGCGTCCTCCAGTCCGATGGAAAATCTCAGGAAGCCATCGGGAATGCCAGCCCGGACGCGCTCTTTCGGCGTCAGGCTCGCATGCGACGTGAGCCGCGGCTCCGACACCAGCGTCTCCACCCCGCCCAGGCTGGGCGCGTGGGCGGCGATCGTGAGGGCGTGCAGGAAGCGCTCGGCCGCGTGCGCGCCGCCCTTCAGCTCGACACCGAGCATACCCCCGAACCCGTCCAGGATCCGCTTGGCCTCGTCGTGGTCGGGATGGGACGGCAGGCCGGGATAGTGGACCGCGGCGAACTGGGGCTGCCGGGTGCACCACTCCGCCAGGCTCTGCGCCGTGGCGTTCTGCCGCGCAACGCGCACCGCCAGCGTCTTCATGCCCCGCTCGATCAACCAGGCCGCCATCGGGTCGAGGGCCTGTCCCCACACCTGCATCAGCTTCCGCACCTCCTCGATCACCGCCTCGGATCCGGCCACCGCTCCCGCGATCACGTCCGAGTGCCCGTTCAGATACTTCGTGGCGCTGTGGATCACGAGGTCCGCGCCCTGCTCGAGCGGCCGGAAGTTGATGGGGGTCGCGAAGGTCGAGTCCACGACGAGCGCCACTCCTTCGTTCTTGCAGAGCGCCGCGATCGGCTCGATGTCGATTACCCGCAGGAGCGGGTTGGTCGGCGTCTCGATGAAAATGGCGCGCGTGTTCTTCTTCAGCGCCCGCTTCCAGGTGCGCTGCTCGAAGGGCGTCACGAACGAGACCTCGATCCCGAACCGTCCGAACTCGCCCTGGAACAGCCGGTGGGTCGTGCCGTAGATCCTGTCGCTCGACAGGAGATGGTCCCCGGGCCTGAGCACCGCGAGATGGGCGAGCGCCGTCGCGCCCATGCCGCTCGCCACGAAGATCGCCGCTTCGGCGCCTTCCAGCAGGGCGAGGCGCCGGGCGATGTGCAACTGATTCGGGTTGTTGCCGTAGCGTGTGTAAAGGACTTCGTGGGTCGAGCCGATCGGGTTCGTGAACGTGCTGCTCTGGTACAGCGGGGCGACCACGGGGGCCCAGTCGGGCCGGGGTTCCAGGTCGCCGTGAATGGCGCGGGTCGAGAAGCCGAGCCGGCGCTTCACCTGCCGCTCATCCGGGGGTCAGCGCGAGAGCGCCTCCGGAGGTCGGTGCAGCCAGGTGGCGTGCCAATACCTCCCGGACCAGGGCGGCCGCTGCTTCCGGCGCGCCCAGTGTCTCGAGCGTGCCGTCCCCTCGCTCGAGCAGCGCGGCAAGGCCGTGCCGGGTGAGCACCGAATCGATCGCTTCGCGGTGCCCGTCGGCGAGGCCCGAAAGGAGCAGGACCGCCGGCCGGCCGCGGAGCAGTTGCGCCACGATCTCGTCGGCGCAAGAGTAGTCGATGCAGCCCACGCCCGTGAAGTCCATGCGCGCGATCGTCACGCCGCCGCGCCCGTCCGCGGCGATGGCGCGCTCGATCCGCTCGCGCACCACCCGCCCCGTCGGTCGCGTCACGAGGTCGGCGTACATCGCCGACACGGACTCCTGGAGCAACGCGTGCACGTCGATGTGCTGTATCACCGTTCGGCGGACTCCTGCTCGGGTATGATGATGAGCACTTGGGCGCCCGGGAAGAGCGGCAGGCCGTCCTTGAGGGGCACGTCCTCGTCCCAGGGCGGCACAATTGCGATGCGGGCCGTGCCGCTCCGGATGGCGATCTTACCGTTCCAGCGGGCAAGATAACGGCGGATCCCGGCCAGGCCCTGGCCGCGGCCTGGGTCGCGGAACCGACTCACCCCCTGGATCAGCGCCGCCTCCAGCGCGGCGGCGTCCCCCCAGCGGTCGCCCAGACGCCTGCTCTGCGTCGGCTCGAGCGAGTGCCGAAACCCGACGCCCGCGTCACCCACGGCGATCACGACGACGCGCCGGCCCAGCGTGCGGCGCCAGTTGTACGCCTGCACCGCCGCCCACCCGCCCGTGCCGGCGTGCTCTACAATATTCTGACAGGCTTCGGAAAGCGCCATAGCGAAGCCCATCGTCGCCTTCGGATCGAGCCCCAACTCGGATGCCAGAATCGCGGAGGCGCGCTGCTGAATCCGGCTCACCACCGCGTGCACGTCCTCGGCCGCGTGCACCGGGGTCACGGGGAGCAGCAACTCGCTCTCGTCCGTCACCCTGACCTTGGGGATCTTGCCGTGGATCTCGAACAGCTCGGCGGCCTCGCGAAAGAAGCCGGCGCGGGTCCAGTACCCCAGCACGTCGGGATGAGTGGGTGCCGTGAGCAGCGGCTTCGCCGCGTGCCCCGTGTCCCGGTGCCCGGCGGCCTGGCCCGCGGCGAGGAGACCGACGAGGCCGAAGGGCGATGCCCACTCCGCCGCGTGCGCGTCGAACAGGAGCCGCTCACCATTTCGGCCCGCCTCGGCGAACGCGGCCGCGAACTGATCGAACGACCGGTCGTCGAACTGGGCCGGCACCTCTACGAGGCGCGTCACACCGAGCTCAGGTGTCCGAGCAGATGGTCCCGCAGACCCGTCGCGCCGCGGTGGCTCACGTTCCGGGCGGCCATCTGCGTGCCGCGCCGCAGCGCCGCCTCGAGCGGCAACCCGGCGAGCAACGACGCCGCCACCGCGGCGCCGAACACGTCGCCGCACCCGGTAGGGTCTCCCTGGTGCAGGATGGGCCCGCCTTCCGCCGGAATGCGGGCGGTGCGGACCGGCCCCGTGCGCCTGTGCGTCTCCGCGTCCGTCACCTGCTCGAAATAGACCGCGCCCTTCGCGGCGAGGGTGACGACCAGCGTCTGGCACCCCTTGGCGAGCGCTCCCGCCGCCACCTCGAGGGGATCGTCGCCGAGCTGTTTCATCTCGTCCTCGTTCAGCTGGACGACGTCGAAGCAGCCGAACCACGCCGGAGCGTCGGGGAGGGATCGCAGCACGCGGGTACCGTCGGGCTCCTTGCCGAAGAACAGGCTGTGCAGGTCCGCGTAGAGGAACTTGTGGAAGCCGCGGCGCAGGAACTGCGCGGTCTCGAGGGTCATCTCGTAGCCCGAGATGAAATTCACGTACAGGGCGTCCAGGTCGCGCACCATCGGCCCCAGCTCGGGCCAGGTCCAGGGCGGCACGCCGCCCGACATCTGCTCGCAGCGGCGCTCCGTCGAATAGTAGCGGAGCGTGACCCGGTTGTTCGCCTCGGGGACCTCGAGGAAGCGCGTGTCGGGCGCCACATGGCGCAGGGAGCGGAGGAAGCGGTTCGCCGGGGCTGCCAGGTCGCGGCCGACCTTCACGAGCGGCATGATTTCCCAGTCGGGGTCGAGCGTGGCGTCGAGGCCCGCGAGGGAGTACGAGATGCCACCCCATTCCTGCACGGCCGGCTGTGCGGGATCGCGGCCGAAGATCGTGTCCCACACCATGGAGCCGATGACGCCGAGCCGTTTCACACCCGTCCCCAGGTGCGCTGGATGAAGACCGCCGCGGCGCCGTACACGCCGGCGGTGCCGGTGAGCTCGCCGGGCACGATCCGGCACGCGGCCACGGCCGGCTTGAACGCGCGCCGGTGCACCTCGCTCCGGAGCGGCACGAACAGCCGGTCCCCGGCGAGCGTCACCCCACCGCAGATCACCACGACCTGCGGGTTGAACACGTTGATGATGTTCGCGACTCCGGCGCCGAGGAACCGGGCCGTGTCCTTCACGACCTCGAGGGCGAACTCGTCGCCGTCGTGCGCCGCCTCGTAGACGAGCTGGGCGGTGATCTTCGAGAGGTCCCCCTCCACGTACTTGGGAAGCGACGTCTCGACGCCGGCCTCGATTCCCTCGACCGCCCGCGCCGAGATGGCGGGTCCCGACGCGTAGGCCTCGAGGCAGCCGTCGTTGCCGCACTTGCAGCGCCGCCCGGTCGAGTCGATCGTCATGTGACCGAACTCCCCGGCGATGTCGGACGCCCCGCGGTAGATTTCGCCGAACAGCACGATGCCGCCGCCGATCCCCGTCCCGATCGTCAGCCCGACGACGTGGTCGGCCCCACGCGCGGCGCCGCGCCACCACTCGCCGAATACGGCGCAGTTGGCGTCGTTGTCCAGGACGGCGGGCATCCCCAGTGCCTCCTGAACGCGGTCGCGCAGCGGATAGTCGGTCCAGCCGAGGTTCGGCGTGAGCAACACCACGCCCCGCTTGGTGTCGAGGGGCCCCGGAGACCCGATTCCTACACCGGCGATCTCGCGCCCGCCCGCGGCGGCCATCGACGCGCGCGCCAGCTTCGCGATCCGCTCGAGCACCCGCTCCGCCCCCTGCTCGCCGAACGTGGGCTCGGAAACGAGCCCCAGCACCTCGGAGCCGTCCTCGGCCACGGTGCCGACGACGATGTTCGTCCCCCCGAGGTCAATCCCGACGATGTAACGCACCGGTCTCCTCGATCGCCCCGAGCACCTGGTCCACGGTGAGGGACGTCATGCACAGATGATGGCCCAGCGGGCACGTCTCCGGGCCGTGCGACGAGCAGGGGCGGCACGCCAGCCCGCCGCGCTCGATCACCCGGTCCCGCGGCCCCCGCGGGCCGAACCCGAATGCCGGCACCGTGGGGCCGAAAATGGCCACGGTCGGCGTGCCCACCGCCTGGGCGAAGTGGAGCGGCGCGCTGTCGTTCGTGACGAGTGCTACGGCGCGCCGGATCACCTCCGCCGATTGCCGGAGGGTGAGCCGGCCACAGGCGTTGACCGCCGGCCACCGCCCGCGACCGCCCGCGACCGCCCCCACGATCTCATTGCCTAGGCCCGCATCCTCGGGCCCTCCGACCACTACGATCCCTGCGCGCGCGGCGAGCCGCTGCGCCAGCTCCCCGTAGCGCGGCCACCGTTTCGTGCCCCAGTTGGACCCCGGCGCGAGCGCGACGAACGGCTCGCCCCCGTTCCCCACGATGCCGTGCTCCCGTAAGAATGCCTCGGTCGTCGCACGGTCGGCGGCCGTGACGCACAGGCTCGGTCGCTCCCCCTCCGGCTCGGCGGCCACGAGCGCGAGCAGGCGGTCGATCTCATGAGCCGCCCGCGGCCGGTCCCGGGCCTCGGTGTACAACAGTGGCCACCCGTCGCGATACCCCACCCGCGTCGGGATCCGGGCCAGCCAGGCCAGTGCCGCCGTCCGCAACGACCGATGAGGAAGATACGCCACGTCGTAGCGCTCCGCCCGGAGTCGCCGGGCGAGGCCGAGGAGCCCCGGCAGCCCCCGGTCGTTGCCGTGTTTGTCGTAGGCGACCACCCGGCGCACGGCCGGCAACGTCTCGACGAGCGGCGCCGCGGCGGGCGTCGTCACGATGTCCACGGGACCGTGCCGCCGCGCCAGCGCCTCGAGCAGCGGCGTCGTGAGCACGACGTCGCCCAGAAACGCGGTCTGAATCACGAGGCTAGTCAACCTGCAGGACCGCGAGAAAGGCTTCCTGCGGGATCTCGACCGTGCCGACCTGTTTCATCCGCTTCTTTCCCTCTCTCTGCTTCTCGAGGAGCTTCCGCTTGCGCGTGATGTCGCCGCCGTAGCATTTGGCGGTCACGTGCTTGCGGAGCGGTCGGATGGTCTCGCGCGCGATCACCTTCGTGCCGATCGCCGCCTGGATCACCACCTCGAACATCTGGCGCGGGATCAGCTCCTTGAGCTTCTCGGCGATCTTCTTCCCCCATTCGTACGCCTTGTCCCGATGGATGATGACCGAGAACGCGTCCACCGCCTCGCCGTTCAGCAGCATGTCGAGTTTCACGAGCTCCGACGGCCGGTACTCCAGGAACTCGTAGTCGAGGGACGCATAGCCGCGCGAGATCGTCTTCAGCTTGTCGTAGAAGTCGAGGATGATCTCCGCGAGCGGAAATTCCCAGCTGAACTCGACGCGCGTCGGGTCCACGTAGTGCATCCCCCGGTACACGCCCCGCCGGTCCTGTCCGAGCTTCATCACCGCGCCGATATACTCGGCCGGCGTGAGGATGCGCGCCTTGACGTACGGCTCTTCGATGTGGTCGGTGGCCGAGCCATGCGGCATGAGACTCGGGTTCTCGACCAACTCCACCGTACCGTCCGTCCGCTGGACGTGGTATTCCACGTTGGGCACGGTGCTGATCAGGTCGAGATTGAACTCGCGCTGGAGCCGCTCCCGCACGATCTCCATGTGGAGCAGCCCGAGGAACCCGCAGCGGAAGCCGAACCCCAGCGCGACCGACGACTCGGGCTCGTAATGCAGCGACGCGTCGTTGAGCTGCAGCTTTGCGAGCGCGTCGCGCAGCTCTTCGAACTGCCCGGCGTCGGTGGGATACAGGCCCGCGAACACCATCGACGTGATGTCCCGATAACCCGGCAGCAGAGCGACGTCGCGGTGCTCCGCGTCGAGCACCGTGTCCCCGGGGCGCGTCTCGCGCACCCCGCGAACGTTGGCGACGAAGTAGCCCACTTCCCCCGCCTCGAGCTGCTCGGTCGGCTTGTGGCCGAGCTGCAGGTACCCCACCTCGTCGACCTCGTACACGTCGTCGCGGTGCGCGCCGAACGCGATCCGCATCCCGGGCCGGAGAACTCCGTCGACCACCCGGATGCTCGGGATGGCGCCGCGATAGCGGTCGTAGTACGAGTCGAAGATGAGGGCACGGAACGGGCCGTCGCGGCTCCCGCGTGGCGGCGGGACCCGCTGCACCACCTGCTCGAGCAGCTCGGGAACGCCGGTTCCTTCCTTCGCGGAGATCCGGAGGATCTCGTCGGGCTTCGCGCCGATCAGGTCGCGGAGCTCCTGCGCCCTGCGGTCCGGCTCCGCGCCGGGCAGGTCGATCTTGTTGAGCACGGGGACGACCTCGAGCCCGGCGTCGAGCGCGAGGAACAGGTTCGAGATGGTCTGGGCCTGGACGCCCTGGGAGGCGTCCACGACGAGGATCGCTCCCTCGCAGGCCGCGAGCGAGCGCGACACCTCGTAGGTGAAATCCACGTGACCGGGCGTGTCGATGAGGTTCAGCTCGAAGAGCTGGCCGTCACGGGCGTGGTAGCTCATACGCACCGCATTAAGCTTGATCGTGATCCCGCGCTCGCGCTCGAGATCCATCGTGTCGAGCACCTGCTCGCGCATGAGGCGCTTGTCGAGCGTGCCCGTGAGCTCGATGAGCCGGTCGGCCAGGGTCGATTTCCCATGGTCGATGTGGGCCACGATGCAGAAGTTGCGGATGTGGTCCTGGCGCATGTGGTGGGAAAATATAGAGGTGCGAGGTATCAGGTGTTGGGTGTCAGGGTCCCTCCAACCCTCCTAACACCTGACACCTAGCACCTCTATCTTTCCCTGAAGCCCCGCATGCCTCCCCTCACCGGTTGGTTCGACCCGAGCCCCAAGGGCGGCTTCCTCCGTCTCGCGGCGAACAGTTATCTCCCCGCGAAAGGGGACTCGCCCGTGCGGGTCGCCGGGCTGCGGCGCGGCGATCTCGTGGTGCTCGAGAACGGCCGGTTGGTGAGCGTGAACGGGATGCCACCCGGTCCGGCCCTCGTCGAGCGCCCCGAGTTCGCGAAGCTCGGCGCCGTGCACCCCTCGCGGCCGCTCCGGCTCGAAACACCAGACGCCTCCAGCCGCCGCACCGCCGACATCCAGCGGGTCGTGGACCTCATCTGCCCGTTGGGCTTCGGGCAGCGGGCCCTGATCGTCTCTCCTCCCAAGGCCGGCAAGACCGTGATGCTACAGGCGGTGGCGGAAGGCGTCGCGCTGAACTACCCGGCCGCCATTCTGCTGATCCTGCTGGTGGACGAACGGCCGGAAGAGGTGAGCGAGATGGTGGACTGGGGCCGGGGAGAGGTGATTGCCTCGAGCTTCGATCTCCCGCACGCGCGGCACGTCGCCGTCGCCGACATGGTGTTCGAGCACGCGCGCCGGCAGGTGGAGCTGGGCAGGGACGTGGTGATCGTGCTCGATTCCCTCACTCGGCTCGCACGCTCGCACAACACGGCCGGCCGCTCCAGCGGCCGCACCATGTCCGGCGGCCTCGACGCCCACGCCCTCGCGAAACCGAAAGCGCTCTTCGGCGCGGCGCGCGCGGTGCCGGGTGAGGGGAGTGGAGGGGCCGGCTCTCTCACCGTCGTCGCGACCGCGCTCGTCGAGACCGAAAGCCGGATGGACGACGTGATCTTCGAGGAGTTCAAAGGAACGGGCAACGCCGAGCTGCGGCTCACGCGCGAGCTCGCCGACCGGCGCGTCTATCCGGCGGTCGATATCGCCGCGAGCGGGACGCGGCGCGAGGAGCTCCTGGCGGATCCCGCGGCGGTGGAGGCGAAACAGAAGCTCCGGAAGAACCTCGTCGGACTGCCGCCGGAGAAGGCGATGGAGGTGTTACTGACCGAGCTGCGGCGCTGCAAGACCAACGCCGACGTCTTGAAAGCGGTCAGGTGAACGCCGGGTCGCCTCAGTTGGCGTCCTGGACGATCCTCTTGTAGCTGTCGGGATTCCACTTCGGACGCTCCGGGCGGCCGGCGATCTCAAGTCCGAGATAGAAGTCGAGCTTCACGATCCGGGACTCCTTCTCGGCGTCGATCTTGGCGAGCTCGTCGGACACCTGGTGATAGTCGGGATGGGTCCCGTTGAAGAAGAAGAGAATCGGGATCCCCTTGCGCGCGAAGTTGTAGTGGTCGGAGCGGAAGTAAAACCCCTCTTGCGGCCAGATGTCGTCGATGGGCGTCATGTGGAGCTCGGGATGGGACGCGGCCACGCGGGTCAGCGTCGCCCCGAGATCCGAATGCTCCTTCCCGATCACTGCGATCGTGTCCTTCCAGTTGCGTCCCACCATGTCGGTGTTCAGGTCCGCCACGATGTTCCGGAGCGACACCGTGGGATGCTCCACGAAGTGGCTGGAGCCCCAGAGCCCGCGCTCCTCGCCGCTCACGGTCATGAAAACGAGGGAGCGGCGCGGATGCGGCGTGAGGAGCGAGAACGCGTGCGCCACCTCGATCACGGCCGCCGAGCCCGAAGCGTCGTCGTCCGCGCCGTTGCAGACGGAGTCGCCGTCGCGGGCCGCGCATCCCTCGCCCGCGCTCGGTGTGCCGATGTGATCCATGTGGGCGGTCAAGAAAACGTACTCGTTCTTGAGCTTCGGATCGCTGCCCTCGAGGATCCCGATCACGTTGGGCGCCGACGCTCGCTCGAGCACCCGCTCGCGCATCGCGAGGCGGACGCTCACACCCGTGAGGGGCCGTAGGGCGACGGGCTGGGTCATCGCCGCGCGGGACGCGTCGAGATCGATGCCGGCCTGCGCCAGGGGGGGCCGTGCCGTCATGTCTCGCGTGACGAAGGCCGGGGGGCCCGGCGCGCCCTGGCCCGGGTTACGGCTGATGATTCTGGTCTGACGGGCGGCGAGCATCGCCCAGACCGAGTCGGGCCACCGGCCGATGCCGATCACCGCGGCCGGGTGGAGCCGGCGCACGAGCCGGACGACCGGCGCCGGCGCGCCGTCGAACGGTACGAACACCACCTTCCCCGCGATCGCCGCCGAGTCGAGCGGTCCGCCGGCCGTGGGCGTCCCGGTGACCAGGAGGGCGGCCCCCGTGGTTGCTTCCGACGGCGGGCTGCCGGCGTACAGTTGCACGTCGGCGCCGAGCGTCCAGGTCGCCGTGACGGCGCCGCTCAACGACACGACGGAGCTCTCGGCCACGAGCTGGAGCTGCTCGATCGAGTAGCGCTGGAAATAGGTGCCCCGCTCGCCACCCGGCTTGAGACCGCTCCTCTTGAACTCGCCCGCAATGTAGGCCGCGACCTTCTCGAGCTCGGGTGACGGCGTGGCCCGGCCGCGCATCGAGTCATCGGCAAGAACCCCAATGTGACGCCGCAGGTCTTCGGGCGTGATCGACCCGACTGCGCGCTGCACCGACGCCCGGGTCTGCCCCGTGAGCGCGCAGGGGAGAAGGAGCAGGCACAGCGGGATCGCGTAACGCACGGACGAGCTCCCGTGACGAGGGATCAAGAGGGCCCAAAGCTAACGCGCCCGGCCGGGCGGGGACCACGGCCAGGCGCGCACGTTCCCGATCCGCTTACGGTTTGCGCCGTTTCAGCTCGGGCTCGCTCTTGGGCTTCTCGCGCGATGGCTCGCGCTTCGGCTCGACGCGCGGCTCACTCCGGGGCGGTGCTTCACGCTCCGGCCGGGGGCGGGCCTCCGGCTCCCGGCGCGGCTCTGCGCGTGGACGTTCGGGGGCGGGGGCAGGGGTCGCCGGTGGCGCGGGCCTGGGATGGTCG
>DATDFP010000398.1:0-5074 GCA_036522535.1 Gemmatimonadales bacterium | reverse complement strand
GAATACGCCGGCGCGCCGGGTCGCGACGTCCTCGCCGCGCTCGCCGTCGCCTACCAGGTGCAATGCCGGCTGAGCGACGTGGCACCGGTGCGCGACGCGGGTTTCGACCACGTCACGCAGGGCGCGTACGCGGTTGCCGCCGGCGTCGCGCGGGCACTCCGGCTCGACCCCGCCCGCACCGCCCACGCGATCGCGATCGCAGGCACCGCATTCAACGCGCTTCGGGTCACCCGCACCGGCCCGCTGTCGCACTGGAAAGGCCTCGCCTATCCCAACGTCGCCGGAGCTGTCACGCGCACGACATTCCTCGCCCGCCGCGGCGTCACCGGCCCCCTCGAGGTGTTCGAGGGTGAGAAAGGCTTCATGGACGCGGTCGCTGGCTACTTCGAGTTGAACTGGGAGACCGAGGATCTCGAGCGGGTCACTCAGACGATTCTGAAGAAGTACGATGCTGAAATCCACTCGCAGAGCGTACTCGAAGCCGTGCTCGAGCTGCGCGCGCGCGAGCACCTCTCGGCGACCGATGTCGAGCGGGTGGAGCTCGATGTCTTCGACGTCGCCTATCGCATCATTGGCGGCGGTGAGGAGGGAGATAAGACGGTGGTGCGCACCAAGGAAGCGGCGGATCACAGCCTCCCCTATCTCGTGGCGGTGGCCCTTCTAGACGGTGAGGTCATGCCGGAGCAGTATCGGCCCGAGCGCATTCGCGGTGACGACGTACAGGCCCTGTTGCGACGTGTCGTGGTGCGCCCCGATGACGCATTCTCGCGCCGCTTCCCGGCCGAAATGCCCTGCCGCGTGCGGGTGACTCTGCGCGCCGGTCGAGTGCTGACGGCGGAACTCGCGGACTACCCCGGCTTTCTCACGCGCGGGCGGACGTGGGAAGCCGCCCGCGAGAAGCTGGAGCGGCTCGGCGCACCGTACACGACGCCCTCACTGCGGGACCGCATCGCCGCCACGGTGGCCGGGTTGGACCGGTTCCGTGCGCCTGAGCTGACGACCACGCTCGCGGGCGTGCGGCGCCCCGAGACCGCGGCCGCAAAGGAGACAACCCGATGACCACCGCAATCGAATCCAAGGCCACAGCGAAGATCGAGGGGAACCGGGTGTTCGACTTCCTGAGGACCAACCAACGGAGCGCCAAGCCACGGCACGAGGGCCTCACTGAAATCCGGGGCCCGTACTACAGTGTCATGGGCCCGCGGTATCTCGCGGACGTGCTCGAGACCATGGGGCCGTACGTCGATGCGCTGAAGTTCGCAGGGGGCTCGTTCACCCTGATGCCGCGGCGGCCGCTCAAGGAGCTCATCGAGCTGTGTCACCGCCACGAGGTGGCCGTGTCCACCGGCGGGTTCATCGAGCGGGTCCTCACGCAAGGAGCCGATGCCGTGGACCGCTATATCCACGAGTGCCGCGACCTCGGCTTCGATATCATCGAGATCTCGAGTGGCTTCATCACCCTGCCGGCTGACGACTGGCTGCGGCTCGTGGAGCGCGTCCAGCAGGCGGGGCTCAAGGCCAAGCCTGAAGTCGGCATCCAGTTCGGCGCCGGCGGCGCAACGCGCGTCGAAGAGCTTGAGCGGGAAGGTACGCGGGACGCGGAGTGGGCGGTCCGGCTGGCGCGGCGGTTCCTCGATGCGGGCGCCGATCTCATCATGATTGAGTCCGAGGGGATCACCGAGAACGTGAAACGGTGGCGGACCGACGTGGCGGCGCGGATTGTCGACGCCCTCGGCCTCGAGCGCGTGATGTTCGAGGCGGCCGACCCAGCCGTGTTCGCATGGTATGTAAAGAATTATGGACCCGAGGTGAATCTGTTCGTAGACCACAGCCAGATCGTCCAACTCGAGTGCCTGAGGGCGGGGATCTGGGGCACGGCGGACCTGTGGGGGAAGGTCGTCACCTACAAAGGATGAAGGGAACGACGATGGATGAGCGCATCAACTACGGCAAGGTCGCGCCCGAGGCGATCCGGGCATTGAGCGGGCTCGACACCTACGTGCGGGGCTCCGGACTCGAGCCGGGCCTGCTCGACCTGGTCAAGACTCGTGCCTCCCAGCTCCACGGCTGCGCGTACTGCATCGACATGCATACAAAAGAGGCCCGCGCGGGCGGCGAGACCGAGCAGCGGCTCTACGCCCTGTCCGCGTGGCGCGAGACCCCGTCCTATAACGCACGAGAGCGGGCCGCGCTTGCGTGCGCTGAGGCGGTAACGCTCATCAGTCAAGCGTCTGTCCCCGACATACTCTACGAAGAGGTTCGGCAGCAGTTCTCGGAGAAAGAGCTCGTTGACCTGACGCTCGCCCTTGTGGCAATCAACGGGTGGAACCGGCTGAGCATCTCGTTCCGCACCGTGCCTGGGACATACCGCCCGGTGCTGCGGCGTAAGGAGGTCTCAACCGGCGTATGACGGCTCCAGCGGCGGCTCGGCGCGGCCAGGTATTTCCGGGTTTCACGCTCCCGGACATCGACGGCTCTTTCGTCTTCCTAGAGAGCTATCGGGGGCGGACCAATCTGGTTGTCGTCTTCGCGGGGGACATTATGGGCGAAAGCCCGGTCACAGTGATGCTGCACCAACTCGCAGCGCAGACAGCAGAGCTTACGTTAGAAGCGACGCAGGTGCTCGTCGCAGTCACCTCGCGGCCCGCCGCGGTTCGCCAGCGCGCCCCGTGGGGGTTTCCGGTATTGGTGGACGACGGTGGGCACATCCATCGCAGCGTGGGCGCGATTGACGCTGCGGGAAGACCTGCACCCGCCGTGTTCGTTACTGACCGGTTTCGCGAGATCTTCGCCGCCTACCTGCCGGGGCCCGGCTCCACACTGCCCGGCGCGAAAGAGATTCTCGACTGGCTCGTATTCATCAACATCCAATGTCCGGAATGCGGCGTGCCCGAGTGGCCGTCGTAGTTGAAAGGAGCGTCCGATGATCAGACTCAAACGTGCCTATGAGCCCGCCACGGGTAACGATGGCGCGCGTTTCTTAGTGGAGCGACTATGGCCGCGGGGAGTCAGGAAGGCGCGCCTGAAGCTCGATGGGTGGCTGAAGGACGTCGCGCCGAGCGCGGACCTACGGAAGTGGTTCAGCCACGACCCGAAGAAGTGGCCGGGGTTTCGGCAGCGGTACTTCGCCGAGCTGCGCGGACATCGCACAGCCTGGCAACCGCTGCTTACCGCGGCCAGGCGCGGTCGGGTCACCCTTGTCTATGCCGCCCATGACGCCGCCCGCAACGGCGCGGTCGCGCTGAAGGCGTTCCTCGATCGGCGGCTATGAGCGCCTGGCGCGTTCGCGGGGAGCGACATTGCGCGCTGGCCGGACCGGCTCACGGGCTAGCGGATCCGCGTCCAACCCGAGGCAAGCCGTCATGAGGAGACCATTCAAGGTCGGCGATCACGTAACCTGGAACTCCGAGGCCGGACACGTCAGCGGGACGATCATCAAGGTGCACACCACAGATGTTGATTACAAAGGGTACACCCACCACGCGAGCGAGGCTGAGCCACAGTATGAAATCAAGAGCGACAAGACCGACCACATCGCCTTGCACAAGGGCTCGGCGTTGCGAAGAATGAACGACTAAGAGGCTCTCCGGCAACATGATCTCAAGGACCATGCTGACGCGGCAGACCACCACGGGAGCCAGCGTCTATCCCGCCCTCGAAGCATTGCTAGGGGCCGTGCGTGCTTGCCGCGTGTGCGAAGCACATCTGCCACTCGGCCCGCGTCCCGTACTGAGTGCGGGTGCAGCGGCCCGCATCCTCGTTGTGGGACAAGCGCCCGGCGTGCGCGTTCACAAGACCGGCATTCCATGGGACGACCCGAGTGGGGAACGCCTGCGCGCGTGGATGGGTGTGGGCAGGGACGTCTTTTATGACGAATCGCGCATCGCGATCATTCCCATGGGATACTGCTATCCAGGGCGAGGCAAAGGCGGTGATATGCCGCCGCGCTGGGAATGTGCGACGCTGTGGCTCGACCAACTGCTGGCCAGACTGCCCCGAATTGAACTGACTCTGCTCATCGGGCATTATGCCCAGCGTCACTTTCTCCGCAGCCGCCGCAAGCCGTCACTGACCGCGACAGTCAGAGCTTGGCCGGCGTATGCTCCGGACTACCTGCCGCTGCCCCACCCATCACCGCGTAATCAGCCGTGGTTCAAGCATCATCCCTGGTTCGAGCGGCAACTCGTCCCGGTGTTGCGCACCCGAATCCACGCGCTGGTTGAGCGCTGAAATCGCCGACGCGTTGCTGGTGCACGGTCTGCGCGTCGAGGGAATCGTCAGCGAAACGCGTCGCCAAGTACACGCGCTGACCCCCTTCGCCAAGGTCAGCGGCCTGCTAATTACGTATCCGCCGGAAGCGTCGCCGTCTCGAGCGGGCAGCTCGATGCTCAAGACCTACTGACGGGTATTGACGCCGATGGTACGAACGCACTCTTGGCCCCGCCGCCTGCAACCATGCGCCCAGTCACGCCGTACCGCACGGCGCAAGTGTACGTCTCGAGACCAAGCCCCTGGTCCCACGTGATGGATGTTGACGTTGATGGTACGAACGAGCCATTGGCCCGCGTCGCGCACCGCGCCACCATTCGCCTAATCAATTGACACGCCAGAACTGTCGCAGGTAAGAGGCCGCGACCGGAAGCGTGCGAGAGAATAACGCTCGACCTTCAACGGAGGTGGTATGACGCATTGGACTAGATGGTCCGCGATCGGGGTGGTCGCGTCGCTGATCGTGGTACCGCTGTGTGCGCAGTCGCACACCGCCGTGACAAATGACATGCTGCTCAACGCCGCGAGGAGCAGCGACTGGCTGATGTATGGCGGCAACTACTGGAACAACCGGTTCTCTCCCTTAAAGCAGATCAACACGACCAACGTGAAGCAGCTTGTTCCGCGGGCGATCTACACGCATGCTTCGAGCACACTCGGCAGTTTCGAGACCACGCCGGTTGTCGTCAACGGCATCATGTACATCACGTCGCCCGTGAAGCCCAACAACATCGTGCGGGCGTTCGATCTGCGGTCGCAGAAGGTGCTGTGGGAACACGTGCACAAGACCGGGCCGGTCAGCACC
>DATDFP010000397.1:0-2854 GCA_036522535.1 Gemmatimonadales bacterium | reverse complement strand
CGATCTCCTCGCGCCGGCCGGCCAGGGCCTCCCGCGCCGGCGCCTGCGCCGCCTGCAGCTCGGCGAGGGCTTGCTCCGCCTCGGCCGCTTTGTGCTCGGCCTCGGCCACGGCGTCACCCGAGCGCATGAACTCGGCCTCCTCCTTCGCGAGCACCGAGCGGGCCAGGTCGAGCTCGGCCATGAGCGTCGACGCCTCCTTCGCGCCCCGGACCCATTCGAGCCGCTGGCGCCGCTGCTCCTGCATGTTCCGGTAGCTCGTGATCTTGCCCTCGAGCGCGTCGCGGCGATCGAGGGCGGCGCGAACCTGAACGTGGGCCGCCTCCACCGCGCGCTCTGCCGCGGCCAACGCGGCGTCCAGGGTCCCCAGCTCGGGTTCGAGCGCCGCGAGCGCCTCTTCGGTCGCCGTTACGGCCTCGTCCTTTTCCTGCAGGGCCAGCAACGACTCAAGTTCCGGGTGCACTTCTCCTCCTCGCAGCGATCTTGTAGCGGGGACTCCGTTTGCGGAGCTCGTCGAACACCTGACGTTTCTCTGCGATCAGCGACGCCTGCGCCTCGGGATTCTCGAGCGGGAGCCGGCGGTCGATCTCCTCGAGCCGGCGCTCGAGACGCCGGGCCTCGATCCAGCGGACCGCCCGCTCGTACAGCTCATCGGGGTCGCGCTCGCCCAGTCCTTCGTCCTTGAGCGCCTCGTAGGCGCGCGCGGACGTCTCGTTCAGCGAGAGCACGGAATCCCGAGCGACGGCCTCGAAGACTTCTCGGTAAGGGACGAATTCGACCTCCTCGGGAGCCACGGCCTCGATCACGCGAGCACGCCATGGCTCGCCTGCGAGCAGCAGGAGCAGGAGAGCTTTCTCGGCACCGGCCGGAAGGGCGGGGGGCGGGACACGGGAAACGGGAAACGCGCGTGCCGCACTCGTTTCCCGTTTCTCGTCTCCCGCTTCCCGCTCCAGGACGTCCTTGCGGACGCCCATGACCTCCGCCGCTCGGGAGATGTAGAGCTCCCGCGTGATCGGATCCGCCGCCGCCCGCATGGTCGGCAGCAGTCCATCCAACGCTCGCCGCCGGCCCGGAAGCGTGCCGAAGAATCCCTTGCGATCGAGGATCTGGATCTTACGCTCGAACACGTCCACGGCGTCTCCGAGCAACTCCTCGAGGCCGGCAGCGCCCTGCCGCCGCACCAGCGTGTCGGGGTCCTCGCCCGCGGGGAGCGTCGCGACGCTCACGCGCACCCCCTGCCGCAGCAACTCGTCCCCTGAGCGGAACGTGGCACGCAGGCCGGAATCGTCCGAGTCGTACAGCAGGATCACGTGCGGGGCGTAGCGCTTCACGAGCTGAGCCTGGTCGGATGTGAGCGCGGTGCCGAGCGGCGCCACGACTTCTTCGATCCCGGCCAGCCCGAGCCGCAGCACGTCGAAGTAGCCCTCCACGACGATCGCCCGCTGGGCGCGGCGCATGGCGTGCTTCGCGATGTGCAGGTTGTAGAGCAGCTTCCCCTTGTGAAAGATCGGGGTATCGGGGGAGTTGAGATACTTTGGCTCTCCGTCGCCAAGGATGCGGCCGCCGAAGCCGACCACGCGGGCGCGCGGGTCGTGGATCGGGAAAAGCAGCCTCCCGTGAAAGCGGGAGGCCAGCGTGCCGTCCTCTCGTTTAAACAACAACCCCGCCTCGAGCAACACATCGTCATGCAGGCCCAATCCTTTCATCGCCTCAAGGAACGTCTTCCCCTTCGGCGCGTATCCAAGGCCCAGGGGTAGAGCGGTTTCGAGCTCGAGCCCGCGGGACCCGAGGTAGGTGCGGGCGACCTCGGCTTCGGGGCTGTCGGAGAGCTGCCGAGTGAACCAGTCGGCGGCGGCAGCGACCGCGTTGAACAGCGGCTCGTGGGGGTCGGGGCCGGAGGGCCCGCGCTCGGGGATCGTGATCCCGACGCGGCGCGCCACCTCCCGCACCGCCGTGGGATAGTCCATCCCGAGTTTCTTCATGAAGAAGGTGAAGACGTCCCCCGCCTCGTGGCATACGAAGCAGTAGAACATTCCCTTCTTCGGGACGACCGCGAAGTTGCGGTGTGTGCCGCCGTGGAACGGGCACGGCCCGCGGAAATCCGAGCCGGTACGCTTGAGCTCGACGTGCTCGCCGATGATCCCCACCAGGTCCGCCGCCTCACGGACCTGCTCGATGACGTCTTCGGGGATCAGGCTCATCCCTTGAGTTCCGCGATCGTGACGCCGTGGCCGCCCTGGACCGGGGGCGCAAAGCCGAAGCGCCGCACGCGGGTGTCGGCGGAGAGGACCGCGTGGGCGAGTTGCCGCAGGGCGCCCGTGCCCTTGCCGTGGACGACGCGCAGGTAGGGAAGGTCGGCGACGACCGCGTCGTCGAGGGCCTTGAGGAGCGCTGCCTCAGCTTCGTCCCGGCGCAGCCCGAGGAGCGAGATCTCGGTGGCGGCTGCGGCTGGCGAGGCGGACGAAAGGCCGGACGGGCGGACCGGCGGACGGGCGGACGGGGAAGACGAGTCGAGGGGCTCAAGCTTGGCAGGGTTGATCACCATCCGCACCGAACCGGCCTCGACCACGACCTCACCGTCATCGCGAATCTCTCGGAGCACCCCGGTCGCCCCCTCGCCCGTGCGCACCCGATCTCCAACCTTGAACGTCTTCGGTCCGCCCGTCCGTCCGTCCGCCGGGCCGCCGCCTTTCGTCTCCTCAATCGCCTGCTCCACGAGTCGTCGTGCTTCGCGCGCCGTCGCCTCGTCCACCGCCGCCCGCGCGCGTCCCAGCGCTTCCTCGACTTTGCGCCGCGCTTCGAGCAGATAAGCGCGCGCCTGCTCGCGCGCATCCCGCTCGAGCCCGCGGGCGCGGGC
>DATDFP010000396.1:0-2877 GCA_036522535.1 Gemmatimonadales bacterium | reverse complement strand
GTTGGTGTCTTTGCACTCCACCAGCCACACGCCACCAGCCACTACGGGCTCATGATGTCCGCGTACTCGCTCTTCTGATCCCGCAGCCAGTTGAGCACCACTTCCCAGTACTCGATGCTGCGGTCGACGTCTTTGGCGGCGGAGGTATCGGCGACTCGGCGCCGCAGGTCGTGCAGGTCGGCGATGGCGTAGCGCAGCAGAGAGACCAGAAGTACGCGCTCGACCCGCAGACCCCGGGGCACGCGCCCGCCCTCTTCGCGCTCCAGCAGCGCGTCGATATCGTGGAACAAATGATCGCCGATACGGTCCACGGACACTCCGAGCCCTTCCCGGTCGCAGTAGCTCGCAATTCCGATGCCAGAGAAGCAGGCGGTATGGGGCGGTAGGGGACGGTACGGGACGGTAGGGGATCGAGGGAATGGAAGGGACGGAACTCGACGCCAGGTGTGGTGCATTTACCACTACTGTCTCGTCTCGTCGCCTCCCTTTGTCTCGACCCGTGATTCGAAGCGTTTCGTGTTCAGCTGTCGCCCAGAGGCATCAGCGCTCCCTCGTGCTCGAGCAGCCAGCGCTTACGCTCCAGCCCGCCGCCGAAGCCGGTCAGCTCCCCTTTCGAGCCGACCACGCGGTGACAGGGAACGATGATGGGAATCGGGTTGGCGCCGTTGGCGGCGCCAACGGCACGGGACGCTTTGGGATCGCCCAGGCGCCTGGCGAGCTCACCATAACTCGTTGTGACACCGAAGGGGATCTTGCGCAGCAGCTCCCATACGCTGAGCTGGAAGTCCGTCCCCCTGGGCTCGAGCGGCAGATCGAACGTGGTGCGTGCGCCGGCGAAATACTCCTGGAGCTGGGCTTCGACGCGAACGAGCAGTTCCGTCGTGCCACCTCTCCCGAGGACCCTGCCCTGGGCGGAGCGAAGGGAGAGGGGATGATGGCGCGAAGTCGGGAAATACACGCCGGTCAGTCCCGTCTCCGATGCCGTCAGCACGAGATCCCCCACCGGGCTCGCAATCGTGCGCTGCGCTGCAGACATGGAACGAAATGTAGCCGGGATAGTAGGTTGTTTCGAACCGCACCCGGAGCAGCCGTGAGAGTATCGACCGCAGTCTGGATGTTGTCAGCCGTTATCGGCTGTTCGTCGCACGGCCCACCCACGCACCGCATTCTCGTCCCCCCCGCCCTCGACCTCAAGCAGTACGGCACGGTCGGGCTCGTCACCTTCACCGTCGAGGGCGCGAGGGGCAACCTCGGCGACTTCACCACGCGGCAGTTCGAGGAGTACATGTTGGCGGCGCAGAAGGGATTGGAGGTGCAGGAGTTCGCCGTCGGTGATTCCACCGCCGCCGTGGGGGGGGCGCGCGGGGTGCCCGTGGTGTTCACCGGTCACCTCAAAGTGTCCAACGTCAAGCCACACGGGGGAGTCGTCGGCCTCATCACCGCCCACGTGGAAGCCCTCGTCTCCGCCGATCTCGCCGTGGAGCTGCGATCGACCAAGACCGGAGGCGTCCTGTGGCGCTCGAGCGCCAATGCGACCCAGAGGGTCGGGGAGCTCACGATCGCGAACGGCATCCCCGAATTCTCGGCGCGCGATCCCAACGAGGCGTACGGGCACCTCGTCAACGACCTGGTCACCGATGTGACGTGGGATATGCGGTCGACGTGGGTGCGGCAGTAGAGGGCTATCGGCTATCGGCTATCGGCTGTGAGCCAAGCCGATCGCTGATAGCCGAACGCCGAAAGCGCATCTCTCTTACCGCGAGCTCGTCTGCGGCGCGTCCTTCGGATTGACGTACGTCAGCGCGAACGGCCCCATCGCGTGCACCTGCACGATGGTGTGGCCGCGAGCGGCGGCAAAGTGGTGCATGTTCGCGCCCGCTGTGATGAACGCACCCGCCCCCAGCGCCATCGCCTTCGACAGATCGATCGAGTCGCCCATCCCGACGAGGAACGTCCCGCTGATGACCGTCACGTGCTCGTCGGTGGGATGCCAGTGTGCCGGGAAGCGATAGCCGTCGGGGAAGTCGAGCCGCACGGTGAACAGCTCCGTCTTGCTCGGGTCGCCCTGCAAGACCGCCATCCTGGCCCCGGCGGGGAATACCGCGGGCGCGGGGCCCCAGGTGATCGCGGCTCCCTGGGCGTGAGCGGCCGCCGGAAGCGCGAGCGCCGACAGCGCCGCGAGTACGAGTCCTTTCCGCGTCGTGAAGCTCGACATAATCCACCTCTCGCATATGAATGGGACGGGGACACCCGAATGCATCGATGGTAGGGTCGCGCCGCGCCACGCGCTTCGCCCGGGAGAGCCACTGTCGATCTGGATTACCCATGGCCCGTTCGGGCCAGGGAGAGAGGGGCCTACAGGAGCCCGTGTTGCGCCGCGTACGCCACGGCCGCCGCCCGTGACGGCAGTCCCAGCCGCGTCAGCAGGTTCGCCACGTGGCGTTTGACGGTGTGGTCGCTGAGCCGCAGCCGTGTGGCGATTTCCGGATTGCTGAGCCCCTGTGCCACGAGGCGCAGGATCTCGAGCTGTCGCGCGGTCAGCTCCAGTCTGGCGGCCGGTCCAGGTGAGTCGCCCCACCGGGTGAGCAGGTCGTTGGCCCGAGTCGCGTCGCGCCCGGCGCCGAGCGTCTGAAACGCCTCCAGGGCGCGGCGCGCTTCCCGCTCAGCTGCGTTGCGCTGCCCCAGCTCGGCGAGCGTGCGGGAGAGCTCGAGCCGCGCGCGCGCCAGCTCGAGCGGCGCGCCCGTCCGCTCCGCCAGCACCACCGCCTCCTCGAAGCGATTGGCCGCCCCTCGGGCGTCGCCGCGCTGCCGCAGCAGGTCTCCCTCCACCGCGGCCACCGATAGCTCGAGCGGCAGGGTGCCGAGTGTCTGCGCCAC
>DATDFP010000395.1:0-6727 GCA_036522535.1 Gemmatimonadales bacterium | reverse complement strand
AACGGGAACGTCGCGTATCGCATTCCCACCCGCGCGCGATCGTCGTTGAAGCCCTACGTGGGCGGGGGACTGAACATCGCCCACGCCTCCGCCAGCGCCTTGGGCACGACCGCGTCTGACACGAAGGCGGGGTTGAACCTGCTCGGCGGCACGACCTTCAAAGTGAAGGGTCAGGTCGTCCCGTTCGTCGAAGCCCGCGGCATCATCGGCGGCGGCAAGCAGGTCATGTTCGCGGGTGGCGTCCGGTTCTGACGCGAGCTGTGAGCCGTCGTCGGGGCGGGGCCGGCGGAACGCCGCGCGGCCCCCCGGGTATCTGTCCGACGCTGTGTCTGACCGGACCCGGACAAGAAGGAGAAACGGATGCGGCATCACCTCGCGTTCCTAGCCTTCCCGGCCGTGGTGGGTCTGATCGGCATGGCGCCGCTCGGGGCCCAATCGACCGGCCTGCCGTCTTTCAACGCTCCCTACCGGGCGTTCCAACGCTCGGAGTTCGGCGGCGTGCTCAGCTTTCCCAACCCGGGCGGTACGGCGTTCGAGGGCGCGTATCGCTACGCCAGCGGCGAGCTGGATGTCGGCGGCCGGGCCGGGTTCTACGCTCCCGGCGGCGGCGCGAAGACGGTGTTGCTGCTGGGCGCCGAGGCGCGGGAGCGGGTGATCACGCACACGCTCGATTTCCCGCTCGACGGCGCCATCGTGTTCGGCGCGGGCGCCGGGCTCGTGAGCGGCGGCTCCTCCATGTTCATTCCTGTGGGGCTCTCGCTGGGCCGCCGCGTCGATCCGCAGGGGTCGCAGGTGAGCATCGTGCCCTACGCGCAGCCGACCCTCGCGTTCGTCGTGGGCACCGGTCGCGCATCCGATCTGCTCTTCGCGCTCGGGGTGGGTGCGGACTTCCGGCTGTCTCGCGCGTTCGATGCGCGGGTCAGCGGGGGGCTCGGCGACCATCCGTTCGAGGGTGTGTCGATCGGCGCGGTGTGGATTCACTAGCACTAGACGTCTACACGTCTAGACGTCTATACGTGTAGACGTCTAGGAGAGATTGACTTCCCGCCGGCGGATTCCTACCGTTGGCACGTTGTCGGGGGACGCGCGCCCAGGTCCCAACCGGACCTTCAGGTCACGTTTGGAGGAGATCTATGAAGCGCGCAGTCCTCGCTGTGGGAGTGGCGCTGTTCCTGGCCGTGCCGGTCGCGGCCCAATGGCTCGGCCAGCCCATCTGGAACAGCCCGATGGGCGGGACGGGGATCACGATCTACGGCGACTACGGCAAACCCAACACGGACGCGGGCCAGGGTAGCGCTGTCGGTGGCCGGGTCGCGCTGGGGTCGGGCTCGGTCACACTGACGCTCGGCGTGGCCTCCTGGAAGCCCGAGGCCTTCAGCAGTCGCGTGATCTCTTATGGCGGCACGATGGCGGCCCGCTTGATCGGGGGCAGCTTGCTTCCGGTCGCCGTCAACCTCCAGGTGGGTGGGGCGCAGAACCCGAAGGTTACCTCGGGAACCCAAACATGGCCGCAGACGACGACGGCCGAGGGCGCCCTCGGCTTCAGCGTGGCGCTGCCGACGCCCGGGGTCAGCATCGAGCCGTACCTCTCACCGGGCGTGCGCTACCACAAGTACTGGAATGTGACGACGGGCCCCACCCACGATACCAACTTCGGGTGGGTGGTCGGCGGGAACTTGAGCTTCGGGCCGATGGGCGTCCACCTCGCGTACGATTCGGAGAAGTTCGGCTCTGCCAGGCGAGGCGTGTTCGGAGTCGGCGCCAACGTCGCCATCAGGGTGCCCCTCGGGACGTGAGAGTGGACGATTCCCTCGAGTCGTGGAAAGGGCATGGAATGAACCGGGTAGTGTGGGCTGTGGGATTAGCGGCGTTCGTCGTGGCGCCCCCGCCCGCTCGGGCGCAGTGGCTCGGCGAGCCCGCATGGAATGTCCCCAAGGCCGGCACGGGGATCACGTTCTACGGTGACTACGGTCGGCCCAACACCGAGTACGGCAAGGGCAACGCCTTCGGTGGCCGGGCCGCGCTCGGAGTGGGCACGCTTACGCTGACGGCCGGCCTTTCATCCTGGAAGCCCGAGGCCTTCACCAACCGTGTGACTTCGTACGGTGGCACGGCGGCGTTCCGGCTGATCGGCGGCACTCTGATTCCGGTCGCCGTCAACGTCCAGGCCGGGGCGGCGCACAACGCCGGGGTGGACACGCTGCCCGCGATGACGAACGTCACCGGTGCGGTCGGGATCAGCGTCTGGCTGCCGACGCCGGGCGTGAGCGTGGAGCCGTACATCTCGCCCGGCGTGCGTTTCCACCATCGCTCGAACCCGCCGGCGGGCCTGAAAGAGAACGAGACGAACGTCGGGTTCGTCGTCGGGGGGAATTTCAGCTTCGGACTCGTGGGCATCCACCTGGCCTACGATTCCGAGAAGTTCGACGACGGGAAGATGCACGACGTGTTCGGCATCGGCGCCAACGTGGGTCTCAGAGTGCCGCTCGGGATGTGAGCGGTTCACAACCACCGCTGGAGCCGCTAGTGCCGTTCCAACTTTTCGGGCACGGCCCCGCAGCAGCCCGCTAGTGGGCCAGTTGGAACGGCACTAGCTTTGGGGCGCGTCGTTCCCGGCGCGCCCCGTTTCTTTCCCAGGAGCCCCGTGACTCGTTCCGCCGCCCTGCGAGCGTGGGTCCTCGTGCTGGCGTTCTCCGCCGGCGGCTGCGCGCTCACGTTCGATTCGAGGCGGCTCGGCGTCCCGGTGAGCATGGCGGGCGCGGCGCCGGCGGCCGACAGCGGCGCGGCGTTCCGCGTGACCAAACACCCGGTCTACCTGATTGCCGGCCTGTTGTCCGTATCGCAGCCCAATCTCGAGGACGTCCTCGCGGGACAAGTGGGAACGGGAGCGCGCATCGCCGATCTCCGCATCCGGGTGCGCAGTCGCTGGAGCGATCTGTTGGTGACGGCTCTCACGCTGGGGTTCGTGGTGCCGCGCTCGGTGACGTTCGAGGGGGTGGTGGTGCCGAAGTAGGGGCACGGCGGTGCGGTGCCCCTACTTCTTGGACCCCGGGCTTGGACCCCGGACTTGCGTCCGGGGTCAGTTGCCTGTGGACCCCCGCTGACCCCGGGCGCAAGCCCGGGGTGGCGCAGAAGTCCGCTACGGTTCGACCACGTCGATCGTGCGACCGGCCTCGATGGGGCCCGCAACCGTCTGACGTCGACCAGAGGGCCAACGCACCTCGAGCGCTGCGGCGCGGCGCGCATCCCCGAGGCCGAAGTACAGCGGCAGGTCGCTCTGGGACAGATAGCCCGACTTCCCATCGCACACTTTGAGGATTCGCCGTCCGTCGGGGAGGACGACCGTGACCGCTGCAGCGAGCCCCTCGCGGTTCGAGCGCGTCCCGCGCAGCCGGACCTCGAGGAAGTTGACGCGGCGTCGCCGTGCGAGGTCGCTCAACAGCACCTGCGGCCGTGCGTTGAACTCATTGGTGACGATGTCGAGGTCGCCGTCCCCGTCGAGGTCGACCAGGACCGCGGCGCGGGTGCCGAGTGAGCCCATCACCGTCAGCCGACCCGCGGCATCGCGGTGACAGCCCAGCGCGGCCCCGCTCTCGGAGCAGGCGGTGCAGAAGAGATTCCCGCGGTCCGTTCCGCCGCAATCGAGGGTGAACCACACCTGGGCGGTGTCGCCGTTCGGGCGTGGCTCGACGCCCAGCAGGAACTCGCTTGGCAGAAAGTGCCGGCCCGCCTCGTTCAAGAGCACCGAATTGATTCCGTAGCGGTGGGGGAAGTTCATGCCCGCGCCGATGAAGATGTCGTCCCATCCGTCGGCGTTGAGGTCGTCCACGCTGGGGCCCCAGGGCCAGTACGTCTCCACACCGGCCGTGTCGGAGACCTCCTCGAACCGGCCGCCACCCCGGTTCGCGAACAGCGCGTTCCCGAAGATGAACCGATCCTTCCCCGCGGGGAAATAGTCGGCGGGTGCCTGCGACGAGTCGGCCTTGCGGGCCTCCGCCGCCCAGTCGCCGGGAGGGATGTTGGCCCACATGTCCGAGTGCATGTCGGTGACGAAGAGATCGAGCCGGCCGTCCCCGTCGAAGTCGAACACCTTCACCCCCATGGCGCCCCAGGGGGTCTTGGGGAAGTAGGTGCGGGTGACGTCGCGGAAGTGCCTGCCGCCCTCGTTGAGCCAGAGGTGATTCTCCCCCTGCATGTCGAGGATGTACAGGTCGGGAAAGCCGTCCTCGTTCACGTCGATGACGGCGGCGTCGCCGCTCCAGCTCCGGTCCACCAGGCCGACCTCGCGGGTGACGTCCTTGAAGCGGTTGCCGCCGAGATTGCGGTAGAGAATGCTCGCCTCGGCGCGGTCGGGGTGGGTGTGGCCGTGGAACGCGTCGCTCAGGCCGACGTAGTAGCCGCCGGGTCCCTTGGCGTCGGTGGTGTAGACGCCGACGTTGGTCACGAACAGGTCGAGCAGGCCGTCGCCGTCGTAGTCGAAGAACACCGCGCCCGAAGAGTGCCCGACGTACCCTACGCCCGCGTGCGCGGTGATGTCGCGAAACTTTCCGCCGCCGAGGTTCTCGAACAGCCGGTTGCCGTGGCGCACCGTGGTGACGAAGAGGTCGGGGTCGCCGTCGTTATCGATGTCCGCGAACGAGCACCCGACCGCGACCGCGTCCGGCATGCCGAGCCCCGCCTGGTCGGTGATGTTCGCAAACCGGCCGCCGCCGAGGTTTTTCCACAGCTCGTTGCTGCCGAGCTGGGTGACGAAGTAGAGGTCGGGGAGGCCGTCGCCATCCACATCGGCCGCGCACAGTCCCGTCCCGTGGTCGTAGTGGACCTTCTTGTAGGCCTTCCCGGCGTCGTCGACGATCCGGTTCACGAAAGTGATGCCGCTCGCCTCCCGTCGATCCGTGAACCGGAAGTCGTGAAACGCTTTCGACTGTGCGGCCAGCTCGGCTTCCTGCCTGGCGCGCTCGACGAGCCACGCCGGTGCCGATACCGCTGGAGGCGCGGCGCGGTTGGACCGGCACGCGGCCAGAAGGAGGAGTGACGCGAGAAGCCGCGGCTTCATGCGGTCGTCACCGTGCTCTAGCGGATCTCCGGCCCGCCCCGGCGGTTGTCCAGCACGAACCGATCGTGCGCGGGCATGACGACGCGGGGCAGGGTCTGCGCGTTCATCACCGCGGTGCTCGCGATGATCTCGTTCCGCCACAGCAGAAACGCGACCAGGCTGTACACCTCGTCGGGCGCGAGCGAGCCGGGTGCGTTGAGCGGCATCGCGCGGTTGACGTAGTCGTACAGCGTGGTCGCGTACGGCCAGTAATTGCCGATCGTCTTCACCAGCGAGGGGTCGCGTCCGAATGGGAAGCCCTGTCGCGGTTCCCGGGCCACGAGACGATCGGCGGGCCCTTCGGTGCCGGTCTTGCCGTGGCACGCGGCGCACTTGCGCTCGTACAGCACGGCGCCCTGCGCCGGGCTGCCGCTCCCCGGCGGCAGCCCGGTCCCGTCCGGCATCACGTCGATGTCCCAGGCTTTGATCTCATCCGCCGTCGCGGGCCTTCCGAAGCCGAGTGTCGCCGGTGCGCCCGCGGGGCGGGCCTCCGTCTCCCTGCCCCCGCAGCCGCCTCCGAGGAGCGCGAGCACGACGACCACGAGCGCTCCACGCACTCTCAACCCTCGGGCTCGAACGACACGGCGCCGTCCCGCCGCACCCGCCACGCTCGGATGTGATTGAAGTGGTAGTAGGTGCCGAGGCCGCGCGCCTTGCGGAGCTGCTCCAGCGTAGGTTGCACGTAACCGGTCTCGTCCACCGCGCGGCTCGAGAGCGTGGCTTCCGTCCCGTCCCAGTTCCACAAATACCGGAACCGCGTATGACACTTGGCGAGCACCGGTTGCTCCAGCTCGGCCGGCGCCCAGCGCCGCCCGCGGTCGGTGCTCACGTCCACGCGGGTGATCCGACCCCGCCCGCTCCACGCGATGCCCGTGATCTCCCACCAGCCCTTCTCGGGAAGGGTCACCGGGTAGGCGGGGAAGGTGATGATCGATTTCGCGTCCATGACGAAGCTGAACATGCGCGCGGTGCAGTCGGCCAGGGGGTCCGTGTACTTCGACGTCTCCTCGCGAGTCATGAACGGCCGGTCGGCGACCTCGATCCGCCGGATCCACTTGACGTTCGCGTTTCCTTCCCACCCCGGCACGAGGAGCCGAGCCGGGTAGCCCTGCTCGGGGCGGAGCGCTTCGCCGTTCTGGCCGTACGCGATCATGGCGTCGTCCCACGCCTTCTCGATCGGTATGCTCCTGGTCATCACGGCCGCGTCCTCTCCCTCAGCCAGGAACCACTTGGCGCCGGGCTTGACGCCGGCCTCCCGCAACAGGGCTGCGAGGGGCACGCCGGTCCATTCGCTCGTGCTCGTAAGGCCGTCGACGAGCTGCGGGGAGAGGTCCGGCCGGGTCTGCCGGTAGCCCGCGGAGCCGTTTCCGGAGCACTCGATGAAGTGCAGCCGCGAGACCGAGGGAAAGCGCTTGAGGGTCTCGAGGTCGAACACCACCGGGCGCTCGACCATCCCGTGGATCAGGAGCTTGTAACGGTGGGGGTCGATGGCCGGCACGCCCGCGTGGTGGCGCTCGAAGTGCAGGTCTGCCGGGGTGACGATCCCGCAGAAATCCTGCAGCGGCGAGAACGAGACACCCTGTCCGCTCCCGCTCGGGATACGGCGCGGACGCTCGAACGATGAGCGCTGGC
>DATDFP010000394.1:0-6293 GCA_036522535.1 Gemmatimonadales bacterium | reverse complement strand
CCCCGCAGCCGCGTGCGGTACGCGACGACGGGAAGATCCGGGACGGTCGCCCTGGCCCCCGCGATGAACCCTTGAAGCAGCGCCCGAGACCGCGTGTCGCCCACGGCGGCGAGGAAGTCCCCAGTCCGCGGCACCTCGATGCCGAGGAACGGGGGGACGACCTGGCTGCCGGGCGTCGCATCGGTGTAGCCCACCATCTCCAGGATCAAGGCGCCCTGGAGGCGTTCGCGGCGGGCGCGCCGCTGGCGCGCCAGAGCCCGGCTTCCGACGCGGTATGTGCCCGTCCGGGTCTGTAGCTCTTCCAGGTCGAGCCCGACGAACTCGACGCGGGACTCGGGCCCCTCGGGAGCGAGGAGCCGCGCGCACTCGATCAGCGCGGCGACGCCGCTGGCGTTGTCGTCCGCGCCGGGGGTGTGCGGTGTGGAATCGAAGTGCGCCCCCACGAGCACCGCGGGTCGGCGTGGGTCCCGGCCCGGCAAGGTCGCGACCACGTTGTGGTAGGTGCCCCCGCGGAAGGTGAAGGGCGCGAGCTCGACCGCGAGGCCGATCGCCCGAAGCTCGCGGGCGACATGGTCACGGGCCGCGCGGTGGCGCTCCGGGGCCGCGACCCGGTGGCGCACTCCCTCCAGCGTCTCGACATGGCGGCGCAGCCGTTCCACCAGCGCCGTGCGCGTTTGACGGGCGGTTGAGGCGACCGGGCTCCGGTCCGCCGGTTCGGGGGCCGGGGACGGCGCACCTTGACCCGAGGTTGATTGCGCCATGCTATGGTTTCCCGCGCATGGTGACCATCTGCACCGTTCTCCCGGCCCCCGATCGACCACGGGTCGATGCCGCTGGCGACGGCTGTTTCACAACCCTGCATGCCGGCTCGTTCCGCGACGCGGTGCATGCGGCGCGCCGCCGCCGCGTCGACGCCCTCGTCATCTCGGTGCACCGCTGCAAGAGCGACGAGCTCCCCGCGGTCGCGCGCTTCGTGCGCGAGTTCCCGGCGATTCCCGCCGTCGCGCTCGTTTCGCGCCACGACCGCGAGGCGACCGAGACGCTCTTGCGGCTCGGGGCAACCGGCATTCGCACCGCCGTGGACTGCACCGAGCCCGGCGGGTGGCGGCGGCTGCGCGACTTGCTCGGCCATCCGGCATCGCCCGTCGCCGCCCGGATCCTGGCGCGCGTCATCCCGGCTACGGGCGGGGCGTCGAGCGACATGCGCATCTTCTTCGAGGCGTTGGCGCGCCTCGCGCCGGTGCTCTCCACGGTGCGCGTGCTCGCCCGCCACCTCCGCGTCTGCCCGAGCACCCTCATGTCGCGCTTTTACCGCGCGGGGCTCCCCTCACCCAAAACGTACCTCGCCGGCATGCGCCTGCTCCACGCCGCCTATCTCTTTCTCAACCCGGGGCTGTCCGTGGCCGACGTCGCCTATCGGCTCGACTACTCCTCGCCCCAGAGCTTCGGGCGACACCTGAAAGCCATGCTCGGGGTCACCGCGGGCGAGTTCCGGCGCCGCTTTCCATTCGACGTCTCGCTCGAGCGCTACGTCGATCTTCTCGTCGCCCCGTACCGGGAGGCCCTGCGTGCGTTCCACCCCCTCAACGCGGGGATCTGGGACCAAGGACCGGACGCCGCTCGCGTCTCCCGGGCGGGGTGATCAGTCGGCCGCGGCGCGGGTGGCGTGCTCACGGCGCAGCACCGAGAAGCGGGCGATGCTTCCGCGCAGTCGTTCGGCGAGCTGGGCGAGCTGCTGCGAGGTCGCCGTCAGGTCGCTCATCGCGGCGATCTGAGCCCGTGTCGCCGCCGCCGCGCTGTCGGCCCGCTGCGAGGAGGTGCTCGAGATCGTGGTGACTTGCTGCAGCGCCTGCGCCAGCTCCGCGAGCCGGTGCGCTTGACTGCGCGACCCCTCGGCGGTGGTGTGCACCAGGTCGCCGACCAGCTCGATCCCCCGGTGCAGCTCCTGGAGCGCGCTGTCGGCCTCGGCGGCGACGGCTCCGATGTCCCGCACCTTCGCCTCGCCCGACTGCATCGCCCGGGCCGCGGCGTCGATTCCAGCGCGCAGCTCGGAGACGAGCTCCGCCACCTCTCGCGCCGACTTCCCCGCCTCCGCCGCGAGCGCCCGGACTTCATCCGCCACCACGGCGAAGCCCTCGCCGTGCTCCTCGGCGCGCGCCGCCTCGATCGCCGCGTTGAGCGCGAGCAGGTGCGTCTGGCGGGCGATCCGCGAGATCGTTTGCACGAACCCGCCGATCCGGTCCGACATGCCCGAGAGGCCGGCCACCGTGACCGCGGTGGCGCGCACCTCGTCGCCCACCGTCCGCAGGGTCTGGCTCGCACGCGCCACCCGGTCCCGCCCGCGCTGCGCCGCCTCCACCAGGCGCACCGCGTCCGCCCGCATCAGCTCCGCCCGCGCCCGCAGGTTCTCGGCCTGCTCCGCCGCCCCCGCGCTCCCCCCGCGCGCCGCATCCGCCATCCCGCGTTGCGTCCCCAGGTCCTGCGCGAGCTGCTGCGCCGCCTGCGACACCGTCTCCGACGTCGCGTGCAACTCTTCGGTCGACGCCGCGAGCTGTTCCGCGAACGCCGCCACCTCGTCCGCCTCGCGCTGCACTGTGGAGATGGTCGCGCTCATTTCGTCGAGCATGCGGTTGAAGCTCTTCTCCAGGAACCCGAGCTCGTCCGACGCTCCGGCCGGCGCGCGCACCGCGAGATGCCCCCGCTCCGCTTCGCCCATCACATTGCGCGCCTGGCGGATCCGCTCCACGAGCGTCGCCGGGATCCGCTTCAGGGCCATCGCCACCGCCACGAGGATCACTGTCTCGAGCACCGGAGCGGGGGAGAACGCCGGCTCTCCGCCGTACAGCACGCGGTGGAGCTCGGTCGCGCCCAGGTATGCGAGCGCCGCCGCCAGCACCAGCAAGTCCCCAACGGTGCGGCCGGGGTCGAACGTGTAGGGGAGGACCGCGATGAGGAACGCTACCATTAACCCGCCGTGACCGAACCAGACTACCAGGACCGCCGCGAGCATGACGTCGAGCAGCGCCAGCGCGTAGATCAGCCACCACCGATACCAGCCGCGCTCGCTGATTATGCCCAGGAGGGCGTTGAGGACCAGCGCCGCTCCGGCGATCAGTACCATGGTTCCGGGCTCCGGGGGCGCCAGGTCGAAGACCCGACCGGCGAGGCCGATCGCGAGCCCGAGGCCGATGAGCCACCAGCGTCGCCCCAGGCTGCGCGTGATCGTCTCGAGATCCTTCAGGCGCTGCTCGAGCCCGACCGTCCCGTCCTTCGAGCCGCGCGTCCGGAAGGCGTGTGGGGCGCGGGCTGCGCGCTGCTCGGGTCGTGTCTCGGGGGCGGTCATGCGAGGCCCAGCTCGGTCGCCGTGATCAAAGCCTCCACCTGATAGCCCGCCTGCTCCAGCGCCACGCGCCCCCCCTCTTCCCGGTCCACCACCGCCAACACCCCGAGCACGCGCGCGCCTTCGCTCTCGACGGCGCGAATCGCCTCGAGCGCGGACTGCCCGGTGGTGATCACGTCTTCCACGACGACGACCCCGGCCCCTGTCACGAAGCACCCCTCGACGCGCTTGGCCGTGCCATGGGCCTTCGGTTGTTTCCGGACGGTGAAGGCATCGAGGGAGCGTCCTCGGCCGCGGGCGGCGGCGGTGATCGCGTAGGCGACCGGATCGGCACCCAGAGTGAGCCCCCCCACGAGCTGGGGCTCCCAACCGCGCACCGCGAGTCGCTCGAGGGCCAGCGCGCCGATCACTTCGAGGCCTTCGCCGGACATGGTCGTGCGGCGGGCATCGATGTAGTACCGCGACCGGCGTCCCGATGCGAGGACGAAGTCACCCAGGGTGATCGAACGCTCTCGCAGCAAGTCTCGGAGGCGCTGGTGGAGCGGCGTGGCGGACCCGATGCTACGACTCCTGCCGTCCTCGCGGCCGCACCGCCCGCTTCAACGCGTCCAGGAAGCCGCCGCCGCGGGGCGTCGACTCGCCGGCGATCCCCGCTGCGACTGCGTCCGCGAAGGCCGTGACCGTGGCCTGGCGGGCCGCCGGGTCGCGCTCCAGCCCGCGCATCACGGCCGCTTCGAGGGCCGCGGGGAACCGCAGTCCGGCGACGGCCTGATTGAGCGGCACGGGGACGCCGGCCAGCAGCTGCTGGAACAGCTCGCGTGGGTTTCTCCCCCGGTACGGGTGCTGGCCCGTCAGCAGCCAGTACGTGAGGGCGGCGAGGCTGAAGATGTCCGCGCGCCCGTCCACGAGCGCTCCGGAGAGGGCCTCGGGGGCCACGTACTTGAGCGTGCCTACGAAGAACCCCGTTCGCGTGAGCCGCTCCTCCTCCGGCAGGTCGGCGTCCCGCGCGATGCCGAAGTCCAGGAGCTTCACTCTGCCGGTCGCCGCGTCGTAGATGATGTTGTCCGGCTTCAGGTCCCGGTGGATGATCCCCGCCTGATGCAACGCCGCGAGCGAGTCGGCGAGCTGGCGCACCAGCGACTCGACCAGCTCGGGAGCGAGTCGGCCGACGCGGTGTACGTAGTCGGTGAGGGATTGCCCCACGGCCCACTCGAGAGCGAGGTAGTAGAACCCCTCCGCCTCGCCGTAATCGTAGGTGCGCACCACGCCAGGATGCTGAACCCGCGAGCCGTAGCCCGCCTCCCGCAGAAAGCGTTTGACTGCCGTGGGGTCGCCCTGGAGCCCCGGTCGCAATACCTTGAACGCACAGGGGCCGCGCTCCGGATGGTCGGCACGGTACACTTCGCCCGTGCCACCCTCGCCGACGCGCTCGAGGAGGCGATAGCCGGCGATCGTGCGGCCGGCCAGACTGTGCTTGGGCATGGAAAGCGCCAAACTAATGCTCCGACTTGAGGTTCAGCAAGTGAGACGACTCGCGACCCTGCTCGGCTTCGCGGTCGGCGCCGCCCTCGGCTGCGGGCCTCGACCGCCGGCCGGAGCGGTGCAGGAACCCGAGCCTCGCGCGGCGGCGGCGCCGCTGTCCGACGCGGGGGAAGTGTACCGCTCAATGGGCTTCATCGTCGCCGGCGCGCCGCTCCCCTTCGTCGCGACGATTCGGTATCTCCGCGCCGCCGCGTCCGACTCCACCCTCGCCGTGTTTGCGCTGTCGCTCGCGGACCGTTCGCTGAGCTTCCGGCGCGACGGCAACGAGTTCGTCGCCCAGTACCACGTCGAGGTCACCTTCGGCAGCGATACGTCGCCGGTGCGCCAGCTCGTGAGCGATGAGATGGTTCGCGTCCGCACCTTTCAGGAAACCCTGCGCGCCGACGAGAGCGTGATCTACCAGCGGTTCGTCGGGCTCCGGCCGGGCGTGTATCCGATCTCAGTGGCCGTGCGCGACCGCAACAGCCCGGCGTCCGGACGACAGACGCGCACCGACACGGTGCCAAGCCTCCTGGGCCGCGCGATCGGCTGGCCTATCCCGTTCTATCAGGGCGAAGGACGCACCCGCCTGAGCGAACAGCCGACGCTACTCCTGAATCCCCGGGCGACGCTGCCGTACGGCGCCGACTCGCTCCGCGTCTACGTCGAAGCTTACGGCATGCCGCGCGGCACCCGTCTCGCGGCGCGCGCGCTCGACCAGATGGGCGTCGAGGTCTGGCGCGACACCGTGCCGCTCGCGGGCGACGCGACTCTCGCGACGGCGCGCTTCGTCGTCCAGCCCGGCGACCTTCCGGTAGGCCGGGGCCGGCTCGAGGTCGGCGCGGTGGGCGTCGGCGCCGAGCAGCCCGTGACCGCGGCCTTCCTGGTGAGCTTCTCGGACCAGTGGGCGATCACCAACTTCGATCAGCTGATCAGCCTGCTTCGCTACTTCGCACGGCAAGACTGGCTCGTCAAGCTGAAGCAGGCGGCGCCGGGGGAGCGACCGGCGGTCTGGCGCGATTTTTACAAGACCACGGACCCGGTGCCCCTGACCCCGGAAAACGAAGCCCTGGACGAGTATTTCCGGCGGGTCCAGACCGCCAACGCGCGGTTTCAGGAAGGCCCCGATCAGGGATGGCTGACGGACCGCGGTCAGGTCTTCATTACGCTGGGCGAGCCCGACGACGTGTTCGACTTCAGCTCCGACGTGGCCCGCACCGGCGTCCGGGGGATCCGATGGACCTATAACCAGCTGCGGCTGACCCTCTTCTTCCAGGACCAGACGGGCTTCGGCCGGTTCAAGCTCACGCCGCTGTCTCGGGGCGAGTACGAGCGCGCCCTGATCCAGGTGCGGAACATGCCGTGACGCGGCCCGTCGCGCTCCTGATCTGCGCCGTGCTGATGCCGTTCGCGGGAGCGACGCCGCAGCAAG
>DATDFP010000393.1:0-6842 GCA_036522535.1 Gemmatimonadales bacterium | reverse complement strand
GGTGACGAGGCCGCGGGAATCCGCCGCGAGCACGCCGTCGGTCATGGTCTCGATCAGTGTCGCCGTCTCCTCACGCTCCCACTGGAGCTCGGCGAAGCGGCGGTCCAGCTCCTGATGCATGGCGCGCAGAGCGACGATGTGCTCGGCGACCTCGGGAACGCGCGCGTCGGGGAACACGGTCGGGCGTCCTTCGGCGATCGACCGTGCGGCCTCCGTGAGCTGGACGAGCGGCTTCGCGACCCCGCGGGCAAGGAGCCAGGCGAGCACGGCGGCGCCCAGGAGCGCGGCGAGCCCCGCCAGCGCCACGGCCCCCTGCACGGCGTGGACTCGGCGGTCCACGTCCGCGAGCGTCGTGGACACCCGAACGGTTCCGAGGTCCTCCGGCCCGCCCCGGACGGCGACGTAGAGCCGCCGCTCGTTGGTGGACGCGCTCAGGCGCGCGGCGCGCCCGACGCCCGAATCCCACGCCGCCCTGATTTCCGGGCGCCCGGCGTGGTTCTCGAGTCTGGCGAGCGCGTCCGGGTCGAAGTCCGTATCGCCGCGCACCCGGCCCGCGCGGTCTACCAGCGTCACCCGGCGCCCGATCAGCCTGCCGAGCTCGCGGGCCGCAGCCTGCCAGCGCAGCGAGTCGGCGGGCAGGAAGGCCGCCACCAGGCGCGCCTCGCGCTCGAGCCCGCTCGCGATCTCGTCTTCCAGGTGACGGCGGAGCAATTGATCGGCGCCGAGGATGAGCCCCGCCACCGCGACCGCGACGAGGAGGCTGATGGTCACGAAAAGGCGAGTGGCCAGCTTCACGAGCGTTTCCGAGACCCGGGCCGCGGCCGCTGGAACCGATAGCCTGCCCCTCGGACCGTCTCGATGCAGTCGCCCGCCTCCCCCAGCTTTTGGCGCAGGCGTTGTACGTGCATGTCCACGGTGCGGGTCTGGATGTCGGGCTGCGCATGCCACACCGTCTCGAGCAGCTGCGCGCGGCTCTGCACCCGACCTTCCCGCTCGATCAGCGTGCGCAGCAGCTTGAATTCGATGGCGGTGAGCTCGACTTCGACACCGTCGACGCTCGCCCGGTGCGCGCTCTTGTCCAGGCTGATGGGGCCGGCCGTCAGCACCCCGCCGGCCGCCACCGGAGGCGCGGCGAGCCGGCGCAACACCGCGCCCACGCGCAGCACGAGCTCCTGCGGCGAGAACGGCTTGGCCAGATAGTCGTCCGCGCCGAGCGAGAGGCCCTTGATGCGATCGCGTTCGTCCCGGCGCGCGGTGAGCAGGATGACACCGACGTCCTTCGTCTCGTCCCGGCGGCGCAGATCGGCGAGCACCTCGTAGCCGGAGAGACCCGGGAGCATGAGATCGAGGACCACGAGGTCGGGCCGCTCCTCGCGCGCCGCCTGCAGCGCGTCCCGGCCGTTCGTCGCCGTCGCGACCCGGTAGCCCGCCTTGGCGAGGTGGTAGGCGACGAGCGCGGTGATGTCCGGCTCGTCGTCTACGACCAGCACTCGCTGGCTCTGCCCTTCGGTCACAGGGCCACGTCTCCGCCCGGATCGCGAAGCCTCAGCCGCTCCGCGGCCCGCTCGGCCGCGGACCTGGCCCGGGCCGTGGCGTCGACGTCGCGCGCGATCGAGATCACCGTGCCCTCGGCGCCCGGCTCCACGGTCACCGCGAGCACGTCGTCAGGCTGCGCGTGCCGCGGCAGCAGCCACCGCGGAAGATCGCTGAACCCGACGCCATCCACTTCGACGACGGCGAGATCGCCTTCGTAGCGATCGATGATCAAACGGTGCGACTCCGGCATGAGATCAACCTCGCGACGGTGACGAAGGTAGCGCATTCAGGGTCGCCTTGGCAATTTTCCGCGCACTATGCACTCGGGCGAGCTGCGCGTCTTCATCAACGAGAAACCGGTAAGCGTGACGCGCGGCGCGACGGTGCGCGACGCGGTGGAGGCGTTCGACCGCGAGCTCGCCGGCCTGCTCGTGAGCGGCGCCGCGCACGCCACGGACGGCGTGGGGCGCCCGGTGGACGCGAGCGATTCCGTGGGTGAGGAGGGCGCCATCTACCGCGTGGTGGTGACCGCCCGGAAGGGTCCTCCCCGCCTGTCCAAGGACCAGCTGCGGCGGTGGCCCAAGGCCGAGCTGCACGTGCACCTCGATGGGTGCCTCCGGCCGCAGACGATGCTCGACCTGGCCGGCTCTCAGGGCATCCGGCTGCCGGCGGACACGCCGGAGGCGCTCGCGCGCGCGCTGTCGGTCCAGGGCTCGCGCAGCCTCGAGGAATACCTGGCCAAGTACGAGATCACTCTGTCGGTGATGCAGACCGCCCACGCGCTCGAGCGGATCGCGTACGAGTTCGTCCAGGACGCGGCGGCTGAGAACGTGCGCTATGTCGAGGTGCGCTACTCGCCGGCGCTGCACCGGCCGGCGCTGGCGCTCGCGGAGGCGGTCGAGGCCCCATTGCGCGGGCTCGGGCGGGCCGCGGCGGAGACCGGAACCAAGACGGGCCTGGTGGTGTGCGGGATCCGCACGCTGCCGCCCGCGGTATCGCTCGAGCTGGCGCGGGTCGCGGTGGAGTACAGGCACGCGGGGGTCGTGGGCTTCGATCTCGCGGGCGCCGAGCGGGGACATCCGGCGCGGGAGCACCGCGCCGCGTTCGAGTACGCCGCCCGCCACGGCCTCGGCTGCACCTGCCACGCCGGCGAGGGGGACGGGCCCGATTCCATCCACCAGGCGCTGCACGAGTGCGGCGCGCAGCGCATCGGCCACGGCACACGGCTCGGCGAGGACGTCGGGCTGCTCGAAGCCGTCGTGGAGCGAAAGATCCCGCTCGAGATGTGCCTCACCAGCAACCTGCACACCCGGACCGTGGCGTCCCTGGCGCAGCATCCGTTCAAGCGCTACCTCGAGCGCGGCGTGCGCGTCACGCTCAACACCGACAGTCGCTTGATGGACGGGGTCTCGCTCACCGACGAGTATTTCCACGCCCATGCGGGGCTGGGCCTCGGGAAAGAAGCGCTCGCGGGCGTGGTTCTCAACACATGCGAGAGCGCGTTTCTCCCCGAATACGAGAAGGTTGCGCTGGTTGCGCGGGTACAGAGCGAACTGGAGGCCTTGCCGTGACGCGATTGTGGCTCGTACAGACCGCTGCGGAGCGACTGGCGCAGGCGCGCGGCGGGCTCGATACGCCGTTCGCCGAGCGACTCGTGGGCCTCGTCGGCATCGCCACCATGCTCGCCATCGCGTACCTCATCTCCTACGACCGCAAGCGGATCAAGTGGCGGATGGTGGGCGCGGGCGTGCTGCTCCAGTTTCTGTTCGGAGTGATCGTGCTGAAGACGGGGGTGGGCCGCGCGATCTTCGCGGGGGCGAACGCCCTCATCGTGCGGTTGCTCTCGTTCCAGGAGCAGGGAGCGCGGTTCGTGTTCGGCAACCTCGTGCAGAACGAGGTGCCGCTCGGCGGCGGGGCCACGGGCGTCGCAGAGACCGGAGCGTACTTCGCCTTCAACGTCCTCCCCACGATCATCTTCTTCTCCTCGCTCATGACGGTGCTGTACTATCTCAACGTCATGCAGTGGGTGGTGAAGGGGATCGCGTGGGTGATGCAGAAGACGCTCAAGACCTCGGGTGCCGAGACCCTGTCGGCCGCGGGCAACATCTTTCTCGGGCAAACGGAGGCGCCGCTCCTCGTCAAGCCGTTCATCGGGCGCATGACGAACTCGGAGATCAACACCGTGATGGTCGGCGGCTTCGCCACGGTGGCGGGGGGGGTGATGGCCGCTTACGTGGGCATGCTCAGAGCGTACTTCCCCGACATCGCCGGACACCTGCTCACGGCGAGCGTGATGAACGCGCCGGCCGGGCTCATTCTCTCGAAGATGATCCTTCCCGAGACCGGTCTTCCCGAGACCCGCGACACGCTGCACGTCGTGGTGGAGAAGCAGGAGGCAAACGTGATCGACGCCGCCGCCTCCGGGGCAGCCACGGGCGTGCAGCTGGCCATCAACGTCGCTGCAATGCTCATGGCGTTCGTGGCGCTCGTGGCGCTGCTCAACTTCGGTGCGTCGTGGCTCGGCGGCCTCGTGGGCCATCCCGAGGTCACGCTGCAGTGGATTCTGGGGAAAGCCCTCACGCCGCTCACCGTCTTGATGGGCGTGCCGCTCGCCGACGCGGGCACGGTCGGCGCGTTCATCGGGGAGAAGACGGTCCTCAACGAGTTCGTGGCGTACGCAGACTTCGCCAAGGGGCTTGGTGCGGGCCTGGTCATGGGTCCCAAGGCGGCGGTGATGACGACCTACTGCCTGCTCGGGTTCGCGAACTTCTCCTCCATCGCGATTCAGATCGGCGGCATCGGGGGCCTCGCGCCGCACCGCCGGAGCGATCTGTCCCGGCTTGGGCTGCGGGCGATGATCGCGGGAAACCTGGCGGCGTTCATGAGCGCGTCGATCGCGGGGATGCTGATTTGATTGCGGATTGCGGATTGGGGATTGCGGAGCGGCCGTGACGACGTCCGAGGTTGGGGCCGCAGTGCGCGCGGCGTCCGATGCCGTGACGCGACGCTTGGCCGGGTTCCAGCCGACCGTGGCGATCGTGCTGGGATCAGGCCTGGGCTCCGTGGCCGACGAGGTTCAATCCGCAATCCGCATTCCGCAATCCACAATTCCCGGCTTCCCCGTGCCCGGCGCTCCTGGGCACAAGGGCGAGCTGGTCGCGGGCATGCTCGAAGGCGTGCCGGTGCTCATCCAGAGCGGCCGCTTTCATTTGTATGAGGGGCACGCGCCGAGCGTCGCCGGGCTCCCGGTGCGCGTGTTCGCGCGGCTGGGCGTGCCCACGCTGATCGTCACGAACGCCGCGGGCGGGATCCGGCACACCTTTCGGCCGCCGACGCTGATGCTGATCGCGGATCACATCAATCTCATGTGGCGGAACCCGCTCATCGGACCCGTGGAGGAGGGGGAGGAGCGCTTCCCCGACATGAGCGACCCTTACGACTCAGCACTGCGGGCCCTCGCGCGAGAGGTGGCGCGGCAGGAGCGGGTCCCGTTGGAGGAGGGCGTGTACGCCGCTCTGCTCGGGCCCTCGTTCGAAACGCCGGCCGAGATCCGCATGCTGCAGCGCTTGGGCGCCGACGCGGTGGGCATGTCCACGGTGCCGGAAGTCGTGGTGGCCCGGGCGCGGGGGATGCGCTGCCTGGGCGTCTCTGCGATCACCAACGTCGCGGCCGGCCTCTCGGCGCAAAAACTGTCGCATCAGGAGGTCCTGGATGCGGGCCGCCAGGTCGCCGGGGCGCTCGAGCGGCTGATCAAAGGGGTGGTCCGGAGGGTCAGCACGCTCGCAGTGTAGGGGCGCAGCATGCTGCGCCCCTACAGCCCGCCGCCCGTCCAGACCCTGCCCGGCGGATACACAGCAACCTCCGAGCCGACCGCGAAGATGACCGATACCGGCTTCCTGTCGTTCAGGAACCTCCACTCCTGCCCGTACAACGCTCCAAAATCCACGTCGTAATCCACCCGCTTCACCTCCCGCACGGCCCACGGCGGATGCTGCACCCGAAACGTCTGCAGCCGGCGGTGCCCGTCCGTGCGGCAGCCGGAGGTCCGCTCCTTCAGGTAGTGCTCGAAAGAGGTCGCAGGAGGCACGGCGGCGGAGCGAGATCCCGTGACGCGGACGTGATACCGTCGCGCTCCCGGCCCGAAGCGGTACTCGGCAGTCACATCATCGGCGCTCTCCGCAAGTTTGGCTTCCAGGCGAGCCACCTGGAACGGCTCATGGTAGAGGAGGCGTCCCACTGCCGCGATCAGCCGGCTCGGAACCAGTTCTCTGACGAACCACACGGCCGGCGCGGCGTGCGGTCGGACATAAACGCGCAGATTCACCTGGGGATGCGTCGTGAAGCCCGGGATGCGCAGTCCTAACACGCGCACGTCAACCATCTCGAGTGCCACGAGGCTCACGTGCGTCCGGCCGTTCCAGCGATCCAGGTCGATGTCGGCGGTGACGAGCGAGCGGACCAGCTGCTCAGGCGCCTCGAACGTGACGAGGACGAGGTTCGACCAGCGGGCGGTCAGGAAGGGGCGGGGCATTACAGTGCTGCCGCCTTGACCAGTGCGGCGAGCCGTAACGGATTGGCTCGTATGTAGCACCTGGCCCGGTGCAGTTCATGCTTATCCCGGATGATGCGATCGAAATAGTTGCGCTGCCAGACGGGTGCGCCCGGTGCGCCCCGCATTTCGTTGACACGTTTCGAGACGGCTGATTTGAAGGATCGCACGATTGCGCCCAAAGAAGCGGGGACCACATGGGCTCGAGAGGCGATGGTAGGGCGGACCGGGAAGTGTAGGGGCGCAGCATGCTGCGCCCCTACACTGCGCGTATCCTGACCTCGGCGGATCCTGAGAATCCCATGCACGTGGTCCGGCATAATGACGAATGCGTCGAGCTGCACTCCGGGGAAGTGCTCCGGGATTCGAAGCCAGCAAGCCTCTGCAATACGGCCGGCAGCATTGAGCTGCACGCCATTGGCGCTGGCTCGACCGAAGGCGGTGGGACTGCCGTCTCGCGCCCGGACCCTGACGAAGTACGTACCCGGCCGCGCACGGGGACTGTCCATGACCCAGAATCTGCATGCTGTTTGACGTCCTCCAACCATCATTCGCCCGCATTCCGGACCATTTCGTCGCGAGCGTTACGCTGCCATTTGTCTACAACCCTGTGGAGGCCATGCGGCGCATTATCGCGACAATGGCATCCGGACACGTACCCATACGCACGCCGGCATACCCATTTCGTTGCCGCATCGGGCCTTGCCATTCCCGTACAACCCGTCCGTCACAACCCGTCCACCGGTGGTCGGGGCGG
>DATDFP010000392.1:0-19202 GCA_036522535.1 Gemmatimonadales bacterium | reverse complement strand
CGGCCGGCGCCGTCCGTCCACAGCAGCGTGCCGTCGATGTCGAAGAGGACGAGCTTCATCGGATGAAAGATAACGGGGCTGCTCACCTCCTAGGGTCATGACGACGGCTCGACGAAGAGAGCGACCTCGGAGACGGCCGGTCACACGGGCGCCTGCGTGATCCGCAGCCGAACCCTCGAGGTCGTGATGGGGGAGCCCCGCACCAGCCGGCAGCTTCCGACGCTCGTCGCACGCGCGAATTCCACCCACCGGCCGTCCCGCCACTGGTCGAGTGCGACCGCCTCCACCCGCTGGCCGAGCGGCAGGTATTCACGCAGACGAACGACGTTGAAGGTGACCTCCCGGCCCAGATCGAGCGTGAGATCGGGCGTTCGGATCTGATCGTCTGTCGTCCAGTACGTGTCGCGTCTCTTGTCCAGCACGTTCCGAGGGACGAACCGCGCGTCCGTCCCATTTTGGCGGACGTTGCTGGCAGCGACTTTTGCGCCCGCCGCAAGGTCTGTGGAAAAAGTGGCTTCGAGGAGGCGGCGGAACTCCGAGAGGGAGCGCACGTCGTTGTCGGGAATCCGGCCGCGCCGGTCCGGCGGCAGATTGAGCAGGAACGAGGCGCCCCGGCCCACCGAGGAGTAGTAGAGATCGACGAGGCTCCGCGCGGTTTTCACCTGGTCGTCTTCCGTCTTGTGATAGAACCAGCCGGGCCGGATCGACACATCGCACTCGGCCGGCACCCAGTGCGAGCCGGGCCGGTCGCCGCGGTTCAAGCGGGCCGCGTCGGATCGACCGGGGGCAAAATCCTCACTGTTGGAGGTGGCCCAGCACGTTTCGCCGGCGATCCCACGCTCGTTGCCCACCCAGCGGATATCGGGGCCGGCATCGCTGAAGAGGACCGTGTCCGGCTGGAGGTCGCGCACGATCCGCCACGTGGTCGGCCAGTCGTAGTAGGTCGCGGGATCGATCTCGCGCCGCTCGTACGCGCCCCCGTAGTACCCGTCACCGCCATTGGCGCCGTCGAAGAAGATCTCGAAGATGGGCCCGTACCCGGTCAAGAGCTCGCGGAGTTGATTGCGATAGTAAACCAGGTACTCGGGGCCACCATAGTCCTTGCGGTTCCGATCCCAGGGCGAGAGATAGACCCCGAAGCGGAGGCCATGTCTGCCGCAGGCCTCCGAGATCTCCTTCACGACGTCGCCCTGTCCACCTCGCCATGGGCTGTTTCTGACGGAGTGCTCGGTGTACCGGGAGGGCCAGAGACAAAACCCGTCGTGGTGCTTGCAGGTCAGGATCAACCCTTTCATCCCCCCGTCTCGCGCCGCTCGGACGATCTGATCGGCATCGAAGTCCGTAGGGTTGAACACCGCGGGCGACTCGTCGCCGTAGCCCCACTCCCTGTTCGTGAACGTGTTGACGGTGAAGTGGAGGAAGCCGTAGAACTCCATCTCGTGCCAGCGCAGCTGACGGGCCGAGGGGAGAGGCCCGAACGGCGCCGGCGGATCCACCAGGCCGGTCGGCTCCAGAGGCGCGCCCAGGACGGCGAGCCCCGCGCCGAGCGCGGTCATGATAAATTCGCGTCGCGTGGACCAAAGGGGACCGCAAACGTGTTTCGCTCGGAATCGATCGTCGTTCTGGCTCTGGCGATGGCCTGCTCGGCCGGGCCCGACAGGGTCGGGAGCCCAATCCAACGCTTCGTGGCCCGAGCCGCCGGCCGCGTCGAGGTTCTCGACTGGGGCGGGCGGGGGACCGCCTTGCTGTTTCTCCCCGGCCTTGGGAATACGGCCCACGTTTACGCGGAGTTTGCTCCCCGGTTCCGGCACCGGTACCGGGTGCTCGCGCTGACACCGCGAGGGTTCGGGGAGTCGACTCCCAACGACCGGGGGGCTCCTCTCGACACGGTCCTCGCCGACATCGCAGCCGTCCTCGATACGCTTCGGCTGGGCAAGGTCGTCCTCGTTGGACACTCGCTCGGTGGGGACGTGGCCACGTCCTTCGCGGTCGCGTTCCCCAACCGCGTAACGGCGCTCATCTACCTCGAGGGAGCGAATGATCGCCGGCCAGGCGCACAGCCACCGCCCAACGCGCCGTGGCCCGCTCCTCCGGCCATGACCCGAGACGACTCCGCCTCCGCACCGGCCTATCAACGTTACGTCGAGCGGACATTTGGACCCCGTCTCCCCTTGCAAGACATTCGGGCCACCACGGCTTTCGATTCGGCGGGGCGGTTCGCGGGCGGCCGCACCCCCGATTCCGTCGTTGCGGTCCTCGTCGGTTCGATCGCGCCACCGCCGTACCGTCAGGTCACCGTGCCCGCGCTCGCGATCTACTCGGAGCCGGATCCGTCCCGGTATGACCTTCCGTATTGGAATCGCCTGTCCGGCGCCGACGCGCGCGCCGCAGATAGCTTACAGGCCTGGCTCGTTCGCTCGGCCAAGACGAATGAGGACTCGGTGCAAGCCATGCTCCGTTCGTTGGAGGTCGTGAGGATCCCCCGATCGGGCCACCTCATCTTTCTACTGTCGCCCGACGCTGCCGAGCGCGCCATGCGCCGATTCCTCGATCACGTCGCCCCATGAAGCGGAGCGCACCTGGTCCCCAGCCGCGCAGCCGCTACTTCACCGCGTACTTCAGCAACACGGTCCCCGTCTTCTCGTAGATCCGGTGCGACGTGAGCTTGAGCTGGGCTGACTTCGCAGGGCTGGGCAGCATGGGCAACCCCCCGCCCAGCAACACCGGGATGATCCCGAGCTCGACCTCATCGACCAATCCCAAGTCGAGCAGGCTCTTGAACAGCTCGCCGCCGCCGAAGAGCCAGATGTCCTTCCCCGGCTTTTGCTTCAGCGCCGTCACGGTGGTTTTCGCGTCGCCAGAGACCGTCGCATCGCGGCAATCGGCCTGGCGGAGAGTCTTGGAGAAGACGTAGGCCTGCATGCCGGGCATGCCCCCGCCCCCGCCCCCCTGGCTCCGCGCCGCCTCGTAGGACTTTCTCCCCATCAGGATGGTGTCGAATTGCCTGAAGAGCGCGGCGAAATCGATGTCCGGATCCATGGGAATCCAGTCGAACTCGCCGTTCGGCCCGGCGATGTAGCCGTCCAGGCTCATGGCCACCGAGTAGCGGACCCGTCGCATGGGCGCCTCCTCTCCGTCACTCTCCCGCGTGCGCGCTAACCCACTCGCCGCACCGCCACCAGAGCGTCCCGTAGCCGTTTCGCCTCCGGGGTGTCCGCGAACAGGTCGTCCCAGCCGACACCGCCGCGCGCCAGCGCAGCATGCACGATCCGGCCGGCTCCCGCCCACAACGCCACGTGCGACACGCGCGGCCCCTCCGCGAAGAAGAGCAAGTCCCCCGCCTGATAGCCCAAGCCACTCGGGTCGATCTCGACCGTGCATCCCGTGACGGCCTGGAGGTCGCTGTCGCGCGGCAGCTGGACCCCGCGCGCGGCGTACGCGGCCTGCGCGAGACCCGAGCAATCAACCCCCCACTCGGTCCGGCCGCCCCAGAGATACGGCGCGCCGGAAAGCCAGCGCAGCGCCCAATCGGGTGTGGCGACGAGCCGTGCCTCGGCGCGCACTTCCGTCTCGCTCCCCACGATCCCCGCGGCCACGTCCCATACCCGCCCGTCCGCCGTCTCCACGCGGGCGTCGGCTCCAAGCGCGGCCCGCGCCCCCACCGGGAGCCGGAGGCGTCCGTTCTCCGAGCGCAACTCGGCACCGAGCGAGCGGGCCCGAGCGCGCTTCTCCCAGTCGTCCGCCCACGCGGCCGAGCCGGTCGTTAGGTAGCCCGCGTGAGTCCAGGCGTGATAGCCGTCCGATGCCCGCACCCGGAGCCACGCACCGCGCCGCTCGAGCACGTGGAGGGTCTCCCCGTGCAGCGCCTCCGTCACCCGGTCCGAGCTGATGCGCGGCTCGCGCAAGAGGGGCGCGATCGCCGCCGTTACGAGCGCCTCCGCCCCGTCGCCGGCCGAGCCGTCGGGGAGCAGGCGGATGTCCGCCGCGACACCGGCAGCGGCCGCGAGGCCCCGCAACGCTGTGAGCGCCTCACGGCTCGTCGTGCACCCCGCCAGCCCTGCCGACGTCACCGCCACGTCGAACACGCCGAGCCGCGAGTCGGGCACCCATTGGCGGGCGACGCCGGCGACGTCGCGCCCCAGCTGGTCCGATACCACCGTCACGCCCCCGGCATCATGAGGCGCCGTCCGCCAATCCGGGAATGTCGCCCACGCCGCGCGCGAGACGGACCGCGCGCTCCACCGCTTGCGGCACCACCCGCGCCGCCAGCGCCTCCACTTGGAGCGGCGTGGCAGCCGCGACGGCGGCGGTACTGGTTGCGAATACGACATCGCCGTCGAACAGCGTGCCGTAAGGAACGATGCGGCGCGCCAGCGCGTCCCCCGCCGCGTGCGCGAGCGCCTCGAGCTCCACGCGGTCGAGGGTCGCGTTGGTGGCCACCACGGCGAGCGTCGTGCTCCGGCCTGCCCCGAACGGCGCGCCGCCTCGCGCCAGGTATTCGAGGGCGTCCACGAACTTGCCCGCGGCGTCGCGCGCCCCGGCGAGGATCGTCCCTCGGGCGTCCACGACGTTGCCCACCGCATTGAGGACGACCAGTGCGCCCACCACCACGTCGCCCTCCGCCTCTGCCCACGTCCCAACCCCCCCCTTCATGGCGCCCCGCGGCCCGAGCGCCTTACCCACGGTGGCCCCCGTCCCCGCGCCGACGGATCCCTCGGCGATCGCGCTCGAGGCCGCGGCGCAGGCGCGGTAGCCGTCCTCCGCGGTCGGCCAGCGATCCGCCTTCGCCCCTGGCGCGAGATCGAAATCGAAGATCACGGCGGTCGGCACGATCGGCACGACGCCCGCCGCGCCGACCGGGAAGCCGCGGCCCCGCTCCCGCAGCCATCGCATCACGCCGTCCGCCGCGCCCAGCCCGTAAGCCGAGCCGCCGGTGAGCAAGATGGCGTCGATGTGCCCGACGAGATGGCGTGGATCGAGGGCATCGAGCTCGCGCGTGCCCGTCGCGCGTCCCCGGAGCGCGCGCGCGGCGCGCATGCCGCCTTCCGGTGCGAGCACGACCGTGCACCCCGTGGCCCTGCCCAGGTCGGTCCAGTGTCCCACGGTGAGACCACGGACGGCGGCGAGATTCGAGGCAACGGGAGGGGCGGCCATTGGGTGCGCGAAGATAGCGCGGCTTGCTCCCATTGTGGAGGGCGCGTACGTTAGCGTGTGGCCACGCGCGACGCGCCATCCACGCCCACCACGGTCCTCGTCGTCGACGACGAGGAGGGCATCCGCCAGGCCCTGGACCGCTTCCTTTCGCGCCTCGGGTATCGCGTGCTTCAGGCCGCGAGCGGCGCGGAGGCGCTCGAGCGCCAGCAAGACGGACGTCCGCAGGCGATGCTGTCCGACATCCGAATGCCGAACATGACGGGCGTCGAGCTCGTACCCAAGGCGCTGGCCCTCGACTCAGACATCGCGATCATCATGCTCACGGCCATCGACGAGCCCCGCACCGCGATCGAGTGCATGAAGCTCGGCGCCCACGATTACCTCATCAAGCCCGTGGACCTGGACGAGCTGGAGCTATCGCTGGAGGCCGCGCTGCGCCTGCGTCAACTGGAGATCGACCGGCGCGAGCTCGAGCAGTGGCTGGCGCACCAGGTCGCCGAGCGCACGCGCGACCTGGAGGAGCGCACCTCGCTCGCCGCGGAGATCGCGCTCGACGCGATCACGGCCGCCGGCGAGGGGTGGGCCGGCCGCGAGGAGGCCATCCAGAAGCTCGCGAAAGAGCTCCGCACCGCACCCCAGGAGCTGATCCGGGAGATCGAGACGCGGCGACGCGTGCGCTAAGCCCGGGAATCCGCGCCGTCGCAGAGCCTACGCCCGCCTCGCCGCCCGCGCTTTGGCCTCACACGCCTTGCAGCGCTCGATCCCCCGGAACGAACAGATCAGGCAGATGAACGTCCCGCACCCAACGCACGGGTACCCTTCCGAAGCCCGCTCCTCGTTACCGCAGGAGCGGCAAACCATCCCGTCGTGCTCTTGCAGCTGCGGCTTCTCCGTCATCGTCCACCTCAGAGGTCGAGCCCGTAAACCTTAATCTTATTGATCAGCGTCGCCCGCGAAATGCCGAGCTCCTGGGCGGCCCGTGTGCGGTTGCCGCCATGGTGCTTGAGGATCTTCTCGATGTGCAGCCGCTCCACCTCGGCCAGGCTCTGCGGCTGATGGCGGCGGTCGCCTCCCGCCCCCCCTGCCCCCCCTGCCCCGCCCGTGCCCCCGCTCCTGCGCAGGTCGGGCGGCAGGTGATCGAGGCCGATCGCGGCGCAGCCGCGGGCGACGATCATCGCCCGCTCGACCGCATTTCGCAACTCGCGCACGTTCCCCGGCCAGTGCGCCGACAGCAGCCGATCGAGCGCGTCCGCGGTGCACGTCCTCGGACAGCCGGGCATCTCGGGTCCCAGATCGGCGAGGATTCCCGTGAGAACCGCCAGCCGGTCCTCGCGCGAGCGCTCCCGCAGCGGCGGCAGGCGGATCGGCATGGCGTTGAGGCGGTCGTGCAGGTCCTCACGGAACCGCCCCGCTTTCACCTCGCTCGCAAGGTCCCGGTTGGTCGTCGCGATGAGCCGGGTGTCGACGCGGATCTCACGGGTCCCACCCAGGGGCCGGAACGTCTTCGTCTCGAGCACCTCGAGGAGCTTGGGCTGCAGGTCGGCGGCGAGCGCCCCGACCTCGTCGAGGAGAATCGAGCCGTGATCGGCGAGCTCGAGCAGACCCTCCCTGCGCTCTGCCGCCTTGGCGGACCCGCCCGTTTCGCTGCCGAACAACTCCACGTCGAGGAGCGTCGCCGGCAGCCCGTCGCAGTTCACCTCAACGAACGGTCCGTCGGCCCGCGCGCTCAGGCGGTGGACGATCCGCGCGACCCATCCCTTACCGGTGCCGCTCTCGCCGGTGAGGAGCAGGGTCGATTGATCGGTCGCAACGAGATGGTCGATCTGCCGGGCCAGCTGCTGCATCGCGGGCGAGACGCCGAGCGCGTCGAGCTCGGGAGCAACGTGGTCGCGGGCGCGGAGCAGCGCGCCCTGCCGCCTCAGGCGCGCCTTCTCGAGCGCCCGCGCCGCCGCAGCCGCGAGATGTTGCAGCTGCACCGGCTTCGTGAGACAGGCCTCGGCGCCGAGCTGCATCGCGCGGACGGTCCGCTCGGTATCGCCCTCCCGTGCAATGACGATGACGGGGGCGCCGTCCGGCTGCAGCCGCCCCAGCACTTCGAGCCCCTCGACGTCCGGGAGCGAGAGGTCCAGGATCACGAGGCTCGGCCGGAGCCGGTGGTGCGCTTCCACGCCCCCTTCCCCGGTGGCCTCGCGGGCCAGCTCGTAACCCAGGCGCTCAAAGGAGTCGCCGGCCGCGCGCAGCAGATCGGCGTCGCCGCCGATCAGCAGCAGCCTCTCAGCCACGCGACGGCTCCCACGCCCGCGCCCCCCGCGCCCGAGGACGTGGCACTCTTGCCGGATCCACGATCACTCGCAGCGCCGCGGGGAGGATATGCGCCTCGAACGGGGCGTCCCCCGCAGGCTCGCCGTCCAGCTGGATCGGCCGTGGCGGACCTTCGAGCACTTCCACCCGCACCGTGCGCCCCCGCCCGAACCATACCCGCCCCGACCCGTTGCGCGGTCGCCGGAGGAGCTCGAAGAACACGCTAACGCTCTCCCACATGCCGTCCGCCTGCAGCGCCAGCACGTCCAGCCAGCCGTCGTCCGGCGCGATGTCGTCCCGCAGCCGCAGGAACGGCGGGACCAGCTCGCCGCAATTCGCGACCAGCACCATCGCAGCCCGCAGCTCGCGGGTCTCGCCGTCCACCGTCACCCGGTGCCGGGCGCTCCGCACGCTCGGGAGCGCGGCGCAGGCACGCGCCACATATGCCCCCATCTTCCAGCGTCGCTTCTCCGCGGTGCCCGTCGCGGCCATTAGCCGGGCGTCGAACCCCGCGCCGCTGCACACCGCGAAGTAGTGGGTGCCGTCGGCGCGCTCGACGGCGCCGAGGTCGATGGTCAGCGCCGTCCCCTCGAGGATCGCGCGCGCTGCGGCCGCCGGATTGCGCGGCAGCCGCAGGTTGCCGGCGAGAAGGTTTCCGGTGCCGCCCGGGACGAGTCCCAGGGGGATCCCGCTTCCCACGGTCGCCGCCGCGACCTGCATCGCCGTGCCGTCGCCGCCGTGACACACGAGCACGTCGAGGCCCTGCGCTCGCCCCTGCTCCGCGAAACGGCGGGCGTCGCTCCCCCGCGCGGTCGCCAGCACCTCGACCGACCACCCGCCGCGCCGCAGCGTGTCCCGGATCGCGGTCACCGCGCGGGCGTCCGCGCGCCCGGCGGCCGGGTTCGTGATCAGCATCGCGCGGGCCACGCTAATACCGCTTCTCCCAGAATAGATCGAAACCCACCTGCCGCGTCCCGGCCAGGGGCTCCGCTCCCGGATCGGCACAGATCAGGACCGGCTCGAACCCCGCTTCGGTGCGCCACTCCGGGCTCACGCGGAACTGGAGCGAGATGCCGAAGTTCCGGCTCAGGCTGACGGCGCGACCTCCGCAGAAGCTCCCGTTGAGCACCACGAACGTCTTCGGCCCGAGCTGCCATCCCACGCCGAGCTGCCACCCGAGCAGCGGGGCTCCCTGGCCTCCGCCCCCGGGACGAATCTCCACGTAATCGGCGCGGAGGGGCACGCCGCCGGACACGATCGTCTGCTCGATTTCGCCCGACAGCACCGAGAGCGCGCTCTGAATGAGAGCCCGTTGATCGGCGATGCCGCCCTGCTGCCCTCCAAGATCGAGACTGCTCGTCCCGAACAGCAAATACGAGATCACCTCGGTCTCCGACAGGTTCTGCTTCTCGGCCGCGAGCGTCACTTTGGGCACGAACAGCGTGCCCGTGATGTGGGCCAGCACCGTGATGTCCTCGAGGTTGGTCTGGCGGGAGGAGGGCACGGGGTGAACGACGTGCTTCGCCTCGATGTCGAGCGCGGCGTCCTGGTCCGGCGTGCCGAAGTAGGTCACGCTCCCCTGCGTCACGACGAACTCACGCGTGACCGGTCCGACCTTCAGACGGTACGTGCCGCGCACGGCCTGGAGCGTGCCGCTCACCAGATAAAGGCTGCGTTGCTTGGTCAGGTGCACGGTGCCGGCGAGCTGGATGTTCGCCTCATTCGAGCGCAGCCACACGTCGCTCCCCATTTCGAGCTCGAGGTCCTCGATCCGCAGGCTGTCGAGAAACACGTTCTGGAACTCCGGGCCGAGGCGCTGCTCCTGGATGAGCGACGCGAGCGACGTGTCCGCCAGCTCGTCGAGGTTGACGAGGCGCTTCTGGACCAGGTCGGCGAAGTACAGCACCCCCGAAGTCACTTTCGCCCGTCCGGTCAGCGTGGCGCCAAAGACGGGCCCGCGCAGCGCCACCCGTCCGCTTGCCGTGACGGTCACGTTGTTCTTGAGGTCGAGCGCCTTGAACTGGTCGGCGTCGATCTTCAAGGCAAGCACGGGATGGGTGAGGCGCTCCAGACGCACGATCCCCGAGACCTCCGCCCTTCCCTTGTCGCTGCGCGCGGAGAGGCGCTCGATGACGATCGTGTCGCCGGAGAGCGTCAGGCGCCCGTTCACATCCTGGTAACGCACGTTGATCGCCGGGATCTGGGCCGCGGCGTCCTTGACTTCCAGGCTCCCCTCGAGGTGGGGAGCGTCCCAGGTCCCGGTGATGCCGACATCGGCCGAGAAGACGCCCGCCACGTCCATGAGCGCCGGCGTGAGCGCCTCCAACACGGACAGATCCACGCTGTCCGCGGTAGCCCGCACCGAGAGCGTGTCGGAGAGCTGCCGCCGCTTGACGGTAGCGAGCGAGAGATCGAGCGGCAGCTGCGCCTGCACGTTCAGGATCCGCTGCTGGCGAGAGCGCCACAGCTGGACGGCCCCCCTGAGGCGCCGATCATGGTACTCGAACGTACCGTCGAGCAACGGGGCGTGGAACTCGCTCACCGACGCGTCGGTGAGCGAGAACGAGCCGTTCGAGAAGACCGGGGCGGCGCGCGTACCCGCCAGGTCCACGGCGGCTTTGACCGTGCCGCGCACGCCGGCCGTGTCCCGCTGCAACAGCGCGTAGACTCCCGACAGGGGGAAGCCGTCCACCCAGAAGTGGGCATTCGCCCGGCCCCCGGTGGGTAGGTCCCCCTCGAACCCGAGCTCGCCGGAGACGTGATCGCTGCGCAGCACCAGGTGGCTCACCGCGGCAACCGAATCCGTGACTCTCACCTCCGCCGGCGACCCCAGCCGCCAAACGTCCCCGGGGACCTGTAGCTTGAGCGAATCCACGCGCAGCGCCAGCACCGGGTCGCCCCCCGAATCTGTCCGGCGCTGGAACCGACCCCCAGCGCCGAAGGCGCCCGCATCACCGAGCCGCGCGCGGGCAAACCAGGCGAGCGAGTCCGGCCTCCCCTGCACGGCAATCGAGTCCGCCGCGAACTTGAGCCCGCCGTGCGCCAGGGAGCCGAACTCCACCTGAAGCTCCAACGCGGGCCTGGCGCCGGGCGGGTCGGGTGAGCCGGGCCGGTACGCGAACCGCACGCGCCCGGAGTCGGGCACTTCCCAACCCCGCCACTTCACCCGCTGACCGCTTGCCCGGGCCTCGACCGCGAGGGAGTCGAGCGCCCCCTCGAGCGTGAGCGTCACTCGAGCGGCGCCCGCCAGAGCTTCACTGCCCGGCGCTTCCCTCGAGGTCTCTTCACCGTCTCCGCTCCCGTTCTCCCCGTCCCCCTCGGCACCGCCAGCCTCGCGCACCGCCCAGCTCACCAGGGAATCGAGCGAGTTGAGGCTGTCTGCAACCAGCTCGAGCGCCACCGTGCCGGCGGTCTCCCCGCTCCAACCGAGGGAACCCGAGCCCGTGGTCGTTAGGCTCAGGCCCGGCCCCCTAACCCACAGCGAGTCGATGTAGACGCGGCCGCGGGCGAACCGCGCCGCCACGTGGCCGCTGTCGAGTGCGGCGCCGGCAACTGACGAAGTCGCAAGCGTCGCCCTCGCCTGCCCCACCGGGGGCCTGCCGCTGTCGGCGGTGACGCCTCCAGTGAGGGTGAAATCGAGCCGCGAGTCCGGCGCGCGGTCGAGCCAGCGGGCGAGGTCGACGTTGCGACCGCGCACGGTCAGGTTCCGCGCGCCATACGAAGGAAGCCCGAGCTGCAGCAGACCCGTCACCGCCACGTCCCCTCCTGGTGAGCGCAACTCCGCCTGGGTCTGGAGCGCAGCGAGCGTCCCCGCAAGCTTCACGGGTCCCGCTACCGCGCCGTGCACGGGAAGCGTCGGGAAGCTCCCCCGCAGCCCGTCGAACGACACTGAGTCTGCCTTCACATCGGCGTAAGCCCCGAGCGTGTCCGTCCGGCTGTCCAGACGCACGGTGCCGGCGATCTTGCTGGGCGGTCGAACCCCGTCCCGATGCTCCAGTGTCCCCTCGAACTGCGCGTTCTTGAGCGGCCCGGTGAGCATCCCCGTGGCATAGAGTGTCCCGCGAAGCGGGATCGCCGGGACCAGCCGCCGCACGGTGCCGAGGTCCACCGCAGCCGCCTCGACCCCGAACGGCTGGAAGCGGATGCCCTCCCCATCTCGGGCGGCGAGGTTGATCTCCCCCTTGCCGCGGATGCGAGTCTCTGGCCACCCTGCGACCAGCGAATCGCGGAACACCCAGTCCACGTCGAGCGTGAGCGCCGCGAGCGGACCGCTCGCCACCGTGTGACCGCTCAGGCGGCCGGCGAACGGCAGCGTGTCTAGAAACGGGCGCGCGAACTCGAGGTCGAAATCCTCGGCCTGGAGGTCCGCGTCACGCAACGCGGCCAGCCCCGAGTCCGCGGTCGTGAGCAGCGTGACTCGGCCTCTCACGGTGCCGGACCCCCAGGCCAGACGCAACGGGTTGAGCTGAACCTCCAGGACGCGCGCTCCGTGCGAGCGCAGCCGCACGCCCCCTGCGAGCACGGCGCTCCCCGCAAGTCGCCGGTCGATGAAGTGGAAGTCCCCGAGCGTGGCGGAGTCGGCGCGCAGCGCGAGGTCGTACTGCAGCGTGTCGTGGGGCCAGCGAACTTTGCCGCGCACCCGGCTGAGCGCCGATCCCGGAAACCGCACCCGCGACAGATCGACCTCGACCGAGTCCCCGATCACGTGTAATCGTCCGGCCACGTCCGCGAGCCGCAAGTCCGGGTCGCTGCTCTCCACGGACAACCGGGAGACGTCGATGCGAATCCCGGGCTCGCGTGGGGACGAGACCTGCAGCGCCGCCAGGCGCGTGCTGAGGTGCTCGAACCGCCGGACCCGCACCCGCCCGTTCGGCCCGCCACTCTGGATTTCGACCGCCGTGTCGCCCGGCTCCGCGCGCCGCGCCTGCAGCCGCAGCGTTACGGTGCCGTCGTCAATCTGCACGTTCCGAAACAGAATCAGGGTCGCGGGCCCGTGCGGTCCCGTGTCGGGCCCGCCCAGGCGGAGCAGCTCCTCGACGTTCAGGCGGCCGCTCTTGTGCTGGACGATGTTGATGACCGGTTGGCGCAGGGCGAGCTTGAACAGCACCACGCGCCCCGCCACAAGGTCGAACGGATCATAGCTGAGCTGCGCCCGCGGCAGCCAGGCGACGAGCGTCGTGTCGGGGTCGAACAGCCGCACGTCCGAGAGCGTCAGCCCCGTGAGCAGGGCGCCGCCGACCTTACCGACTTCGACCGACCCAGAGAACACCTGCTGCAACCCCGCCTCCGCTGCGCGCGCGAGCAGCGCGCGCCCGCGGTGCGTGCCGACCAGAGCGGAGAGTGCGCCGAAGAGGCAGGCGACCAGCCCCACCAGCGTCCAAAGCGCGACCCCGAGGGAGCGCCGCACGATCAGAACGCCTGCCCGACCGCGAACTGGACCACAACCCGCCGCCAGAAGCCGTGCGGCAGGCCGGGGCTCAGGGTGACGCCCGGAACCACGGTGAGGGTTTTGTCCTGGTTGTTTTGGAAGTACAACGGGCCGGGCTCCGCAGGGTAGCCGTTGTAGGCGGCGTCGAGCCGCACCGGCCCCAGGGGCGTGAGGAACCGCAGGCCGGCGCCCGGGGTCACGCGCAGGCCGCTGACGCTCGTCAGCTCACCGCGCTCCCACACCTGGCCCGCATCTACGAACAACGCGACCCGCATACGGTCGGGGAAGAGCGGCGTCGGGAACCGCAGCTCGGTGTTGACGACGAAGATCGAGTTGCCGCCCGTCGGCGACGCCCGGATGTCGAGGAACGTCGTGTCGGTTCCTTGAACCGTGAAGCTGTCCGAGACGTACACCCGTGGCCCCAACTCGTTGCGCGCGTACCCCCGCACCGAGTTCGGACCGCCGCCGTAAAAGCGCTGGTCGGGGGGCACGAAGCGGACGCTCTGGCTCGCGAGCGTGATGTGCCGCGCCGGGACGATCGTTCCGGCGCGCACCCGCCACGCGAGCGCCCCCCGCCGGCCGACCGGGTAGTAACGGGCCACCTCCAGCTCCCCACGGTTGAATTCGTACAGAGTGTCCGAGCCGACGAGCCGCGACGCGTGCAGGAGAGCGGCCGTCACGGCGCTTCCCGCCGAGGGATCGAGCACCGAGTTCGTGCGGTCGCGGACGACCGAGATGGTCACCGCGCCGAACGGATGAGAGCTGGCGAGCAGCGCCCGGTCCGTCGAGTCGCATACCGTGAACACGGCGCAGTATACCGCGGCGTCCGCGGTCGTACGACCCACGGAGAAACCGTATCCGACCGTGGCCGGGACATCGCGCCGGGCGTTGAAGGTGACGGCGGCGTTCACTCCCACAGCCTGGCGGGTGTAGGCCTTGAACTCGGAGCGCCGCTCCGCGAAGACGCCGAGACTCGCCGCGTGGCGCGGCGACAGGAATGCCGGCTGGCGGAGCGTGAGTCCCAGATTGTAGTTCAGCGTATCCGAGGTGTCGTCGCCCTCCAGGGAGCGGCACAGGTTGCCGCGGAGCCCAGCATCGGTCGGTACGCCCACCCCGAGCTTCGCGACGCGACCGGTCAGCTCGAGGGCGCGGGCTCCGCCCAGGAACCCGTACGCAGTCCACCCCGCCTGGAGCCGGAAGCAGTCCAGCGTGCCGTAACCGGCACCGACCCGGATCCCGTGCCGGGGGGCCTCGCTCACTCCCACCAACACGGCGACCGTCGAGTCTCCCGGCCGGGGGACGGTGTCCGCGAGCGCGACGTTCACCGTCCGGAACATGCCCAGGCCGTACAGGTCCCGCTGCGTTTGGTACAATCGGTCCTGCCGGAAGAGCTCGCCCGCGTGCACCGAGAGCATGCGCCGCACGGTGCCGGTGTCCACGTCTCGCGCGCCTACGATCCGCACGTCGCCGATTCGCATCCGCGCTCCCGGCACGGCCTCGAGCGTCGCCTCGGCCTTCAGGGAGTCCACCCGGACATCGTAGCTGCGCAACACGTCGGCGTACGGGTACCCGCGGTTCCGCAGACGGCTCACGATCGTGTCCCCTGACGCCTGCAACAGCATCCGGTTGAAGGGCGCCCCCACGCGGAGCGGCAGATCCCGCTTCAGCGCGGCGACATTGAGGATCGAGTCGAGACCCAATACCTCGAGGGCGGCGAGCCGGACGGGGGCGCCCTCGCTGATCCGAAAGGTGATGTACACGTCGTTGTTGTCGTGCCGGACCACGGTGTCCACCACCGCGTTCATGTAGCCGCTCTGCCGGTACAGGAGCAGCACCCGCACGACGTCGCGGCGGAACTCGAGCTCGTTGAAATAGCGCTTCTCGCCCAGGCCCACCATGCGGATGAGCGCCGCCCGTGCGAACCAGCTCGAGTTGGACGTCGCGATGGCCGTGCTCAGGGTGTAATCGTCGATCGCGTGGTTCCCCTTGAAGGAAAGCCCCCGAACTACCGGCTGCTGCTCTTGCTGCGCGGCGAGGGGAGCCGCCGCGGAGACGGCGACGAGCAGGAAAGGCAGGTACGCACGCAATTGACGGGGTCGGACCAGTCCCGTATGTTGGGTTCTCTCCCCCTGCACTGTCAACCTTTTCGACACCTGACCCGTGCGCGCGTTCCCGCTCGCCCCTCTCGCCGCTCTTGCCGCAACGACCGCCTGCGGGGCGGGCGAGCCGGCTCGGCGGGGCGGGGGTGACGGATCGCGCTCGAGCGGAACGGCCCTCGCCTATTACGAATCGTACGACCCCCGATCACTCGACCCCGCGTCGTCCACCGACGTTCCAACCGGTGAGATGGTGACCCTGCTGTTCGACGGGCTCACACAGTTCGACCCCGACGGCCGGCTGGCCCCCGCGCTCGCCGACCGCTGGACCGTCGAGCGAAATGGGTTGCGCTACGTCTTTCACCTGCGACCGAGCGTGAGATTCCACGACGGCACGTCGTTGACGCCGGAGGCGGTGCGGCAAAGCTTCCTGCGCGTCCTCTCCCCCTCGGCCAGGGGTGGCCGGGCCTGGCCGCTGTACCCGATCGTGGGGGCGGAGGACTACGCAGCCGGGCGCGCGAGTGACGTGAGGGGGATGCAGCCGCTGGGCGACTCCGCGGTCGCGTTCGAGCTGACCGAACCGCTCGCGATCTTCGCGAAGTTCCTGGCGATGCCCGTAGCGAGCATCGTCGCCGCGCCGCCGCCCTCCGACATCGCCGAGCACCCGGTGGGCACCGGCCCCTGGCGCTTTGTCGCGTGGCGGCACGACGACTATCTGCTGTTCTCGAAGAATCCGGCCTACTGGGGCGGTGCGCCGGCCGTGGACACGCTCAGCGTGCGAATCCTGCCCGAGCCGCTGACCCGCGCGGCCGAGTTCGAAGCGGGTCGACTCTCCGTCCTGGAAGTCCCGTTCGGGGAGACGGCGCGCTGGCGCGAGCGGCACCCCGAGCTGCTCGTCGAGAAGCCCGCCCTGCGGGTGGTCTACGTGGCTCTGAACAACCGCCGCGGCCCGCTCAAGGACGCGCGGGTGCGGCGCGCGATCAATTACGGCGTGAACGTCCCGGAGATCCTGGCCACCGTGTACGGCGGGCGCGGCATCGCGGCCCGAGGCGCGATCCCGCCGGGGCTGCCGGGGAGCGACACGACGCGGACGCGCTACGGCTATGACCCGCGGGAGGCCGAGCGGCTGCTCGCGGAGGCGGGGTACGGCCACGGATTCAACGCGCAGTTGTGGCGGACGGGGAGCAACGTGGAGCTGTCGCGTGTCGCGCAGGCGATCCAGGCGCAACTCGAGCGGGTCGGCGTGCGCGTGGAGCTGGTGGAGCGGGACGCCTCGAGCCAGCGTGAGGCGGCGCGCAAGGGCGAGGCCGACATGGTGCTCCTCGACTGGTGGGCGGATTACCCCGACGCCGACAACTTCCTGTATCCCCTCTTCTACAGCGGCAGCTTCGGCCCCGGCGGGAACTACGCCTTCTACAGCGACCCCGTCACCGACTCGCTGATCCTGCTCGCCCGACGCACTGTCGACGAGGCGACCCGGATCGCGCTCTACCGGCAGATCGACGAGCGAGTCTACCGCGCCGCGCCGTGGCTCTACCTCTGGTTTCCCACGGACCTGTGGGCGCGGCGACCCAACCTGAGCGGCTGGGATATACCGGTGATCTTCAACGGCCAGCACTGGACGACCGTCCGCCGTGGAGCCCCCGGGCCGTGATCCGCCCCGTGGAGCGCCTGGTGATGATGGCGCCCACGCTGTTCGGCGTGCTCGTCGCCGCCTTCCTGCTCCTCAACGTGGCCCCGGGAGACCCGGTGATGGCGATGGTCGGAGAGCGCGCGGACTCGGCCACGATCGCCCGGCTCCGAGCCGAGCTCCGTCTCGACGACCCGCTGCCCGCCCAGTTCGGCCACTACGTGTGGGGCGTGCTGCGCGGGGACCTGGGTCGCTCCTACGTCACGCAGCGCCCCATCGCGCGCGACCTGGCCGAGCGCTTCCCCAAGACCGTGGAGCTCGCGCTCGCCGCGATGACGCTCGCGGCGGGCTGCGGCATCACGCTCGGCCTCGTCTCGGCCGTCCGCCCCGGCGGCGCGGTCGACCGGCTGGCCATGCTCCTCTCCTACATCGGCGTGTCGTTCCCGGTCTATTGGGTCGCGTTGCTGCTGATCCTGGTGTTCGCCGTGGCACTGCGCTGGCTGCCGCCGTCGGGGTCGGGCGGGCTCGCCTATCTCCTCTTGCCGGCGCTGACGCTCGGCATGCGCTCCATCGCGTTCCTCGCCCGCATGACCCGCTCGGCGATGCTCGAGGTGCTGGGGAGCGACTTCATACGGACCGCCCGGGCCAAGGGCCTCGCCGAGCGCGTCGTGGTCCTTAGGCACGGGTTCCGGAACGCCCTCATCCCTGTGATCACCGTGCTCGGCCTCGATACGGGCAACTATCTCACCGGCAGCATTCTCACGGAAACGATCTTCGGTTGGCCCGGGCTCGGGCGTTACGTGCTCGCCGCGATCGAGAAGCGCGATCTCCCGGCGATCCAGGGCAGCATTCTCTTCATGTCGCTCGTGTTCGTCGTCGTCAACTTCGTAACGGATGTCCTCTATGCACAAGCTGATCCTCGCATCGCTTACGATTAGCTCCGCCCTCAGCGCCCAGACGCGGGCGGTCGCCCCCGCCGCCCTTGCCCGGCCCGACTCCCCTGCGTCACGTACCTCCCCGCCCGCGGGGCCGCTCGAGCGTCGCCTCGCGCTACTCGTCGACCAGCCCCCCTTCGACCGGGCCAACTGGGGCATCTACGTGGTGGACGACCGGGGTCGCGTGCTGTTTCAGCGCAACGCCGACCGCTTCCACGTACCGGCCAGCAACGCCAAGCTCGTCGTGACCTCCGCGGCGACGGTGCTGCTGCCTGCCGACTACCGCGTCAGGACGAGCCTGTACGTGAACGGTCGGGTGGACAATGGCGTGCTGAACGGCGATCTGATCCTCTACGGGCGCGGCGACCCGACCTGGTCCGAGCGCTGCTACTCCGTGGACACGCTCGCCGCCGGGGCGTGCGATTCGCTCTACACCATCACGGACGCCATCGCCGACTCGATCCGCGCCCGCGGCATCCGGCGCATCACCGGAAGGCTCGTGGGCGACGGCTCCTATTTCGAGCCGACGCTCACGCATTACGCCTGGAGCGCCTGGGACCTGAACTGGTGGTACGCCGCTCCCGTCTCAGGGCTCGGGTTCCACGACAATAGCGTGGACTTTCGCATTGCCCCCGGCGCCGCCGTCGACCAGCCGCCCCTCATCACGTGGTCCCCCGACCTCGCGCTGTTTACGTTCGAGAACCGCGCCCGCACCGTCTCGCCCGATTCCGGCTCGACGATCGGCGACAACTTCTTCCGGAAACCGGGCACCTGGGACATCTGGGCGGAGGGGACGGTGGCGCTGGGCCGGAAGCCGTGGATCGAGAGCTTCGCCGTCCCGGACCCGAACCTCTACGCCGCGCGGGCGCTGGCCGCATCACTCCTGAGGAAAGGCGTCGCGGTCGCGGGCGGGGCGGCGAGCACGGTCGATTCGCTCGCGTACCGCGGCGCGCGGGCGGGCCCACCGCTCGTCGAGTACCGGGGCCGGCCGCTCTCCGACATGATCTTCCCGATCCTCAACACGAGCCAGAACTGGTTCGCCGAGATGCTGCTTAAGGTCCTCGGCCGCGAGATGCAAGGCGAGGGATCCTGGAAGGCGGGGCTCGAGGTCGAGCGGCGATTCCTGATCGACTCGGTACGCATCGACTCGACCGCGTTCGCGCTGGAAGACGGCTCCGGGCTCGCCGCCGGGAACCTCGTCACGCCTCACGCCCTGGCCCAGCTCCTCGCCTACATGCACGGACATCGCAAGCGCGGGCCGTTCATCGCCGCGCTGCCGCACTCCGGCCAGCCGGGGTCCCTGCTCAAGCGCTTCGTGGGCACGCGGCTCGAAGGCCGGGTGATCGCGAAGACCGGCAGCATCGACCGCGTGAACTCGCTGTCGGGATATATCGAGGGCGCGGGCGGGCGCACGATCACCTTCAGCGTGCAGGCGAATGCGCACGCGGTTCCGTACCAACAGATGCTCGCGCAGATAGATTCGGTAGTGGTGGAGATCGCCAAGGTGAAATAGGGTGGTAAGGGCGGAAGGAGCGGCAGTGGCGAAGATCTACACGAAGACGGGCGATGCCGGGGAGACCGGCCTGCTCGGCGGGGGCCGGGTGCCGAAGGATCACCTCCGCGTGGAGGCCTATGGGCAGGTGGACGAGCTCAACGCG
>DATDFP010000391.1:0-3852 GCA_036522535.1 Gemmatimonadales bacterium | reverse complement strand
ATGTCGCCTGGCGCACGCTCGTGGAGTGTCAGTTCCACGACGCGATCGGTGGTTGCGCGAGCGATGACGTCGCTCGGGCCGTGGAAGCGCGTCTCACGGAGGTGGAGGCTCTGGCGCGCGAGATCGTGCGAGGCAGCGTGTTCGATCTTGTCGGCCACGACCCGGACCGGGCGCGCGAGCGCGCCGCGGAAGCGCGACCGACGCTCGTGCTGTGGAACCCGGCCGCCCGGCCGCGCGGAGGCGTCGTAATCGTTGACGTAACTCGCTTTCGACGAGACGTATTGATGGGCCCGCCGGCCCGGCGCGCGCCCCGACACGGTGAAGGCTATCGGCCGTTCGGCCTCGTAAGTTGGGGGCCGGGGGGCCCGGACGGTGTTTCGCTTCCGGTCCAGATGCTCGACAGGCGGGCGGGGGGCGAGCGTCTGGACGCGGCGCGGCACTACCCGGATCAGGACGAAGTGGACTGGGTGCGCGTGGCGTTGCGCGCGACCGCGCTGCCCGGCTTTGGGCTCGCGACCGCCGGGCTCGAGAGCGGCGCGACGCCGGGCGGCGACCTGGGAGCCGGGGGTGAGGGCGCGGTGGCGAGAGAGCGTTCGCTCGCGAACCGCTGGATCGAGGTGACGCTCGAACCGAGCGGCGCGCTCGCGCTGCACGACCGGCGGACGGGAGAGCGATTCGCCGACGCGCTGCACCTCGAGGACGGCGGGGACGCGGGGGACACCTACACGTATTGTCCGCCCGCCCACGATCGAGTGGTGCGCGCCGCGGGCCCGCTCGCCGTGCGGCGCCTGGCCGCGGGCCCGCTGGTCGCCTCACTCGAGGCGAGATTCGCCATCCGGGCGGGGAACGGCGTCACGCGAGACCAGATGGGACGCGTGGACGTGCGGCTCGTCGTGACGCTTCATGCCGACAGCCCCATCGTCCGCTGTCTGCTCGACATCGACAACCAGGCGGCCTGGCATCGGTTGCGCGCCCGGATTCCCACGAGCGTGACCGGGGTCGCCGCCGTCGCAGGAGCCCCGTTTGGCTCGGTGGCGCGCCGGCCCGTCGCCGCGGCGCCCGAGGGTTATCCCCTGGAAACTCCCGTGCGCACCGCACCGGCGCACCGCTTCGTCGCGGCGGCGCGGGGACAGCGCGGGCTCGCCCTGCTCGCACCGGGCTTCTTCGAGTACGAGTGGACGCCCGGCGGCGATCTCGTCATGACCCTGCTGCGCGCGATCGGCGAGCTGTCGCGCGCGGAACTGCCCGCCCGCCCCGGGCACGCGGCGTGGCCCACGCCCACGCCGCTCGCGCAATGCCCCGGGACGAGCCGCGTCGAGCTGGCGGTGACGCCCGTCTCCGAGGCTGAGATCGAGCGTGGCGACGTGATCCCGTCGTTGTGGGAGGACGTATTCGTCCCGCTGCGCGGGTTCTGGCTGCGCGACGCGGTGGAGCTGGCGGCGGCTCCTGTGGAGATCGTGCTCGAGGGCGCGGGACTCGTGCTCTCGGCCCTGAAGCCCGCGCAGCAGGGCTCGCCTCTCGTGCTGCGGTGCTACAACGCGACGGACCGGAAGACCGCCGGCGCGTGGCGATTCGGCGACACTGTGAAGAGCGCGCACCGCGTCCGCGCGGACGAGCGGGAATCCACGGCGCTGGTGCTCGAGGGCCGTGGGAAGACGGTGCGGTTCGTGGCGGAGCCGCACGAGATCGTCACGATACTGGTCACCTGATTGCGGAATGTCCGAAATGCGGAATGCGGAATTCGGAATGCGGAATTGAAGGGCGAGGTCGTTCGCTTCACGACCCTCACTCTTACATTCCGCATTCCGCACTCCGCATTCCGCATTGGGGAGGGGCGCTTGGAAGAGCATCATATCTCTGTGACCCGCACCGCACGCTATTTCACCTTGGGCGGGAGAGGCCCGGGGGTGGTGGAGGTCTGGTTCGTGTGCCATGGCTACGGCCAGCTTGCGGGGCGGTTCATTCGACACTTCGCCGCGCTGGACGACGGCAGCCGACTGATCGTCGCACCTGAAGCGCTCGCCCGGTTCTACCTCGGCGAGGTGAACGGACCTTCGGCGGACCGTAAGATCGGGGCCAGCTGGATGACGCGCGAGGATCGGCTCACCGAGATCGACGATTACGTGCGCTATCTGGACGCGCTGTTGCAGGAGGTACTCCGTCCGTTCGAGCCGCGGGCGCCGCGGGTGACCGCATTGGGGTTCTCTCAGGGTGCGGCGACGGTCAGTCGCTGGGCGAGCCTGGGCAAATCCCGCGTCGACCGCCTCGTGCTCTGGGGTGGAGAGCTGCCGCCCGATCCCGACCTCGCCACGGTGGCCGACCGGCTGCGCGCCGTCCGGTTGACACTCGTGTACGGGCGGCAGGATCAGTACTTCACACCCAAGATCATCGCCGCGACCGAGGGGCGGCTGCGCGATCAAGCGGTCCCTTACGACGTGGTGATGTTCGAGGGGGGGCATGAACTCGATGACGAGGTGCTAGTCAAGATTGCGACGTGAGGACAGGGTCCAGTCTTGCAGTCGTCAGGGCAGTTCCGAGACGCCAAGCCGCAAGCGGTCTTCAGTGGCCGGTCGCCAGTGTTGCCCAACTGACATCTCATGGCTGTCAACCGCTTGCGGCTTGGCGTCTGTCTACTTCACTGGAAACTGATCGCCTGCGGTCTGGCGACTCGCGGTTCACCGCCGTATCGCTCTCCCGGGGAACACCCCTCCGACCGACGCTCCGTTGCGCACGACCGGCGTGCCGTTCACGAGCACATGAACGATCCCCTCTGAGAACTGAGCGGGCCGCTCGTAGGTCGCGCGGTCGATGACGGTCGTCGGGTCGAACACGGTGATGTCGGCGTCGGCACCGACCTGTACCCGTCCCTTGGCCCGCATGGCCGGCACAGCCTGCTCGAGCCGCTGGGCGGGCATCAGCGTCATCCGGCGCACGGCGTCCATGAGGCCGAGCGCGCTCGAGTCGCGCACGTAGCGGCCCAGCACGCGCGCATGCGTTCCGGCAAGGCGCGGGTGGCCATGCGGGGAGATGCCGTCGCTCGCCACGATCACGAGAGAGTCGGCGAGCGCCAGGCGCACGATACTGTCCGGGATGAGAAAGAACACCACGACGGCGCCCGTGCGGCGGAGCCTCTGGAAGCTCGCGCGGGTCAGGCGCTCGCCGGTCGGGGGATAGAGGATGTCGTGGTAGCCGATTCCCATCTTCGCCTGCCAGCCGGGGTCGAAGACGGCAGACTGGATGCCGGTGGACGCCGCGGTGTACGGGTAGGCTTCGGTCGTGACGTCGAGGCCTCGCGCGCGCGCGCCGGCGATGATCTGGAGCAGGAGCGGCGTGTCGCGTTGGCCCATGCTCGTCACGTGGACGACGTGCAGTGCGGCGCCCGTCGTCGCCGCGTCCGCGATCACCTCCTGCAGCGCGGCGACGCTCCCGCCCGTGGCCGGATCCCGGCCTCCCTCGCGCAGATGTACGAAGCAGGGTACACCGTGGCGCGCGGCAACCCGGAACAGGCGCAGGATCTCCTCGCGACTCGCGCCCGGCGTATAGGCGATCCCGAACCCGATACCGAGCGCTCCTTCGGCCAGCCCCCGCTCGACCAGTGAATCGAGGCGGGGCAGGTCGGGCGCCGGAATTTCGGCGTGCGTCCAGCCGCGGCTCGTGTCGCCCAGGGCCAGGGCACCGGCGAGCGATTGGTCGCGCCTGAGCAGCGCGCGTCGCGCGCCCGGGTGACCGACGGTTACGCCGTAATTGACGAGGGCCCGGCCCTCGCGCGCCTCGTACCACGGCGCCACCGGGTAGGTGCCGATCTCGAGCTCGAGGGCCGTCGTCACGCCGTCGTGTGCGTAGTAGCGGTAG
>DATDFP010000390.1:0-2336 GCA_036522535.1 Gemmatimonadales bacterium | reverse complement strand
AAGGGGGCGCCAAAGGTGTGCCGCCCGACCGTGTGATTGCGGCGGTGCGCGCCCTCGCCGCGCGGCTCGACGAAGCGGCCGGGGCGCTGCGCTCGGCGGGCCTCAACAACCCTGATGCCGATCTCATCGACGGTACGGCTTACGCGCTCAGCCAGGGTCTCAGCGCCGCGCAGGTGAGCGACCTCGCGCGCGCCATCCACGCGCCCTACGACGCCGCCACGACGCTGCGCGTGGCGGCCACGCTCTCCGGGCTCGGCGTACCTCCGAAACAGACGCTCCAGCTCGTGGAAGGTGTCCTCCAGGCGGGCGGCACGCCCGACGATGTTCTCGACCTTCCGAGCCAAGTCGAGGCGGGGATGGCCAACGGCGCCAGCGCCGCGCAGGCGGCGCAGGGCCTCGGTCACGACGCCACGCACGGACGTCCCCCGAACTGGATCCCGCCCGGCCAAGCGAAGAAGCACAAGCACTAAGAGCGGAAACACCTTACGGTGAGGGTCGGACCAATGCGTACCCACAGCTTGCGGCTCTCGAGCGCGCTTGCGCTGCTGGCCATTCCGGCTTGTAATACCGGGGGCCTGCAGTCGACCGCGCAGTCGGGCCGGCTCAACGTGTATCTGACCGACGCGCCCCTCGGCGACGTGGCGAGCGCGACGGTCACGATCTCGAAGGTCTATCTGATCGGCGGGTCCGAGGAATCCGGTCACCGCTTCACCATCACCGACACGACCGCTGAGTACGACCTGCTCACGCTCCAGAATGGCGTGACCGCGCTCCTGGGCAGCGCGTCGATCCCCGCCGGCGACTACACCCAGTTGCGGCTCGTGGTGGAGGACGCCACGATCACGCTCGTCCCCGGGGTCACGTTCCGCGACGGCTCCAGCTCGCAGACGCTGAAGGTGCCGAGCGGCGCAGAGTCGGGGATCAAGGTCGATTTCGCCGGGCCCCTGCACATCGAGCCGGGGACAACGAACCTGCTCGTGGATTTCGACGTTACGCAGAGCTTCGTGTTCAGGGGAGATCCATCCCACCCCAATGGCGTGCTCTTCACGCCGGTCCTGCAGGCGAGCGTCAAGAACTAGAGGCACAGGGGCACAGGGGCACAGGGGCATAGAGGCACAGAGGCGCAGGGGCACGGGGGCACAGGGGCGCGGGCCCTCGGAGCCTGTGCCTCTGTGCCTCTGTGCCTCTGCGCCTCTGTGCCCCTAGTTCCGCCCTCTTCTCCCTTGCATAGATTCCTGTTCCTATGTCAATCGCCCACAACCTCGGTTTCCCGCCCCTCGGAGCTGCCCGCGAGCTGAAGCGCGCGACGGAAGGGTACTGGAGCGGCAAGGTCACGCGTGCCGGCCTGCTCCAGACCGGCGCTCAATTGCGTAACGCACACTGGCAGCTGCAGCGGGATACCGGGCTCGATGTGATCCCCTCGAACGACTTCTCCTATTACGACCGCGTGCTCGACACCTGCGCGATGGTGGGCGCGGTGCCGGCGCGCTACGGATGGTCCGGCGGCCCCGTGGACCTGGACACGTACTTCGCGATGGCGCGAGGCGCACAGACGGCCGGCCGGGACGTCACCGCCATGGAGATGACGAAGTGGTTTGACACGAACTACCACTACATCGTGCCGGAGTTCGAGCCGGGGCAGACGTTCCGCCTGTCATCGACCAAGGCCCAGGACGAGTTCCTGGAGGCGAAAGCGCTCGGGTTCGACGCGAAGCCGGTGTTGATCGGCCCGGTCACCTTTCTTCTGCTGGGGAAGACCCGCACGACCGGCTTCAACCGGGTCGACCTGCTCGACCTGCTGCTGCCGGTCTACGCAGAGGTCCTTTCGCGACTCGGGGCGGCGGGAGCGACGTGGGTGCAGGTCGACGAGCCGTGCCTCCCGCTCGCCCGCTCGCCCGAGGAGCGGGCTCTGTACGTCCGCGCCTACCGCTTGCTGGCCGAGCGAGTTCCCGGTGTGCGGATCCTGCTTGCCACGTACTTCGCGGGACTCGAAGACAGCCTGCCGACGGTACGGGAGCTGCCGGTCGCGGGGCTGCACGTGGATCTGGTACGCGCTCCGGGCCAGCTCGAGCCGCTGCTCAACACGCTTCCGAAGGGCCGAGTCCTGTCGCTCGGCGTGATCGACGGGAGGAACATCTGGAAGGCCGATTTCGCCGCGGCGCTCGCGTTGCTGGAGCGGGCGCGGGACCGCGTCGGGGCAGACGGTCTGTGGGTGGCCCCGTCGTGCTCACTGCTGCACGTGCCGCTCGACCTCGACGCCGAGTCGCAGCTCGATGCCGAGCTCAAAGGATGGCTGGCGTTCGCCAAGCAGAAGCTCGAGGAGGTCGTGATACTGG
>DATDFP010000389.1:0-5000 GCA_036522535.1 Gemmatimonadales bacterium | reverse complement strand
CTCCGGCTGGGCGTCGAGATAGACGGCGCGCACTGTGCGGTTGAGCTTTTCGAGCACCTCCGGCCACCCCGCGACCGGAGCCGCAGTCGCCACAGGCGCCGGAGCTGAAGCCTTGACTTCCCCGCCCCCTGCGGGCACGGTCTTGACCTCCCCGCTCGTCGGGGCAGGGGCGGCGCTCCGCACCGCTGGAGAGGGCGCCCCCTCCTGAAGCGCCACCGAGGCCGGCTCTCCTTGCACGGCCAGACGAGCCAGCGTCGCTTCGACGAGGAATCGAGGCTCCGCGTGACGCCGCACCTCTCCATCGAGGTGGAGCAGCGCGTCCAGCACGTCCGACAGCCGCCTCGCCGTGGCCTGGTCGCGCTTGCCGAGGGCCACCACCAGCCTGTCCCGGCAGCCTTCCATCAGCCCTCGCACGACCTGCCGCAACTCAGCCCCCGCCGCGTAAACACCGTTCAGCTCGTCTAGCGCTTCGGCGGCCTGGCCTGCGAGCACGTGGTCGAGCAGCGAGTCGAGCAATCGAGGGTCCGCGATGCCGAGGAGCGAGCGCGCCGACTCAAGAGAGATCGGCCCGGAAGCAAGCGGCACCAGCTGATCCAGCAAACCGACCGCGTCGCGCATCGAGCCCTGGGCGGTCCGCGCGATGAGCTGCATCGCGTCCGCGTCGACCTTCACCTTCTCTGCCCCGGCGATGTGCGACAGCCGAGAGATGATCTTGTCCTCGGAGTGCCGCCGGAAGACAAACTGCTGGCAGCGCCCGATGACCGTGAGCGGAATCTTTTGGGCGTCGGTCGTACAGAGCACGAAAACGACGTGGGCGGGCGGCTCCTCCAGCGTCTTCAGCAGCGCATTGAAGGCCGGCTCGGTGAGCATATGCGCCTCGTCGATGATGTAGATCTTGTACGGCCCCAGGGCCGGCGCGAGGTTGACCTTCTCGCGGAGGTCGCGGATCTCGTCGATGCCGCGATTCGATGCCGCGTCGATCTCGATCAGGTCCAGGGCGGACCCGGACGTCATCTCGAGGCACGACTGGCACCGGTTGCAAGGCTCCGCCGAGTCACGCGCCCGGCCCGTGCAGTTGACCGCCTTGGCCAGCAGGCGAGCCGCCGACGTCTTTCCCGTACCCCGCGAGCCGCTGAAGAGATAGGCATGCGCGACGCGGCCCGAGATGATCGCGCCCTGCAGCGCCCGCGACGCGGCGTCCTGGCCGACGAGGTCGCCAAAGGTCTGCGAGCGGTACTTGCGGTAGAGGGATTGATACTCAGGCATGGGGCAATTCAGTGGTCGCGCACCCTCGCCTCGATCCAAGACCCCCAGCTCGTGCCACGGTTCGCGGCTCCGGCCCAGATGACTGCGGCACCCCCAGGTTCTCTCCTTACCGCTGCTTCCTTCCGGACCTGACGGGGTTCGGAGACCCGGGCTGCGCAGGTCCCGACCTTCAACGCCGTTTGCCGCGGCCGGTTCTGAAAACCCGGACCTCAGCGACGGAATTCGGTCCGGCTAAGGCGGATTGCCGGTGCAGGGTACCGCCAGCACCCCACTTAGCGCGACCAACACAGAGTTTACCCGGCGCCAGCGGGGGTGACCGCCCGCCGCGATGCCCAGGCGAGGTGCACGAACGTGGCCATCGTCGCCAGCGGGATCACGACTTGGGCTGCCCGTGCGAGCTCGCTCGAGTCCTGGTTCAGCCCGCGCAAGAGGCAGACCGCACCGACCAGGAAGAGGATCAGGACCGTCGACACCTGGCCGGTCAGAGTGTGGCGCAACTCCAGCTTTCGTCCGAGCGCGATCAGGAGCCCACCGCCCAGCGCCGGCAGCAGATACCGCGCGATGATCACGACCGCGAGCCAGAGCGGGAACGCGCCGCCCAGCGCGAGACCGACCGCCAGCGCGCCGACGAAGAGCCCATCGACGACCGGGTCGAGCCCGCCACCGAGCTGGGAGGGACCGGCGGAGCGCCGCGCGACTGTGCCGTCGACCAGGTCGCTGAGCCCCGCGATAGCCACCGCCACGGCCAGGAACCCGTACTGCCCCGCCAGGGCGTAGACCAGGGCAGGCGCCGCGAGGTACGCACGGGCCAGCGAAACCTGGTTGGCCGGGCCAGGGACAAAGGCCCCAAAGACCGCGACCAGCACGAGCCACGTACCCACGAGCACGGGATTGTCCGGATTGCCAAGCCACAGCCAGGCCAAGCCGGCGACGAGATACAGGGCGCCGGCCACGACGCCGGTCCAGTGCGGCCGCACGCCGACTAGTGTGCCGGGGCCGGCGAAGGTGAGGTGGCCGGAGAAGCCGCCGGCGAGGGCGAAGGCGAAGGCGGCGCGTAAGGCTGCTCGCCCGGATATGGCTTCGTGCCGCATTCATACCGCGGCTCGCCGGCGCCCTTCAGAAAGATCTCGCTGTAACCGCCGGTCGCGACGTAGCCGCCATCGTAGGAGCAGACCTGTCGCGTCACGACCCCGGCGGGTTGCTTCCACATCGCAGGCCATGCGTGCTTCGAGTAGTACTCCTCCAGGAATGGTTTCCAGACGGCGATGCCGACGTTCTCACCGAACAGGACCGAGGTCGGGCACTGCCATCCGGAGGGCGGGAAGCTGGTCGCGAGATATGCGAAGCCGGACTTGCACGAAGAGCCCGAGTTGATGTGCATCAGAGATGCCGCCACCGCGAGGTTGGGCGTATAGCCGATGAAGATCGACCCGGTGTAGGCCTCCGTCGTCCCCGACTTGCCCGCCACCGCCCGCTTGCCGAGATCGCCGAGGTACAGCTTCACCGGACCGCGCATCAGATCGGTCATCACGTATCCGAGGTCCGGGCTGATGACCTGGACGTGGCCGAAGTTGGGGTCGAAGGACTCGAGGACCTGTCCGCTTGCGTCGGTGACGCGCAAGATGCCGTGCGGGCTGATCCGGTATCCGCCGTTGTCGAACGCGGAGTAGGCCGCGAGATGCTCGGCCATCGAGATCGCGTCATGCCCAAGCGTCGTCGCCACGCCATCCGGGTTTTCGATCTTGGCCGAAACACCCAGGGTGTGCAGGAGTGAGACGACGCTGCTCCCACCCGTCTCTCGGTAGGTCCAGAGCGCAGGCAGGTTGCGTGACTGCGCGAGGGCGGTGCGAAGGCTGATGTATCCCTCGTGCTTGCCGTCCCAGTCGCTGAACTTGTGTCCGCCGATGACGCCGGTCTCGTCGTTGAGCAGCGTTGCCGGCGTGACGAGGCCAGCCGCCAGCGCTGCTGCGTAGGTGTAGACCTTGAACGAAGAACCCACCCCCCGCCATCCGAGGGGATCGGTCCCGGTGAGGTTGATCTGGCCGCGGATGCCGGTGTTGTAGTAGTCCGCGCTCCCCACCATCGCCAGGATCTCGCCGTCCCCCGGATTCATCACCAGCATCGCGCCGGTGTTGACGCCTCGCCCGGCGTACTGCTTGACGCCGGAGCGCACCCACTTGTTGGCCATGGCCTGGGTGGTCAGGTCGAGCGTCGTCGTGATGGTCAGGCCACCCTCATAGAGAGCGAGTTCGCCGTACTTCTTCTTGATGTACCCGACGATGTAATCCACGAAGTGCGCTGTGAGCGCGGCATGCGCGGCGGGCAGCTTCTTGTGCGCCGCGAGCAGGCGGTCGATGAGGTCGCTGTTCTGTATCGAGACGGCATTCGCGCGGCTGATCTCACCGACCGCCACCAGGCTGTCGAGCACCTGTCCCCAGCGCACCTTCACGGCCTCGAGCTGGTCCGGCGTTCCGAAAGGGTTGTATTCGCCAGGCGCTTGCGGCAATCCGGCGAGGAAGCTCGCCTGCGCCCAGGTCAGGGCGCTCGCGTGGACCTGGAAGTACGTCTCGGCCGCCGCCTCGGCGCCATAGGCACCGTTCCCATAGTTGATCGTGTTCAGGTACAGCTCGAGGATCTGCTGCTTCGTGTAGCGCCGCTCCATCTCCTCCGCGAGCAGAAGCTCGCGAAACTTGCGGCTCAACGTCCGCGACTGCGCCTCCTCGGTGTCGAGGACGTCGTTCTTGACGACCTGCTGGGTGATCGTCGATCCGCCCTGCGCGAAGCTCTGGTGCGTGACGTTGTAGAGGACCGCGATCGCCAGCCGCCGGTAGTCCACGCCGGAGTTGTTGTAGAAGGTGCGGTCCTCTGTCGCGATCGTGGCCTTCTGCAGCTTGTCGCTGATCTTGCTGAGCGGTACGACCGTCCGGTTCTCGTGATAGAGCGCCTCGATGAGCTTGCCGTTGCGGTCGACGATGCGTGTCGTCTGGCTGAGGTTGGCCGTCTGGATGGCGTCGATGGACGGCAGGTCGCCGGCAAAGTAGTCGACCACACCGATCGTGACCCCGGTCCCGAGCAGGGCGGCCGTCGACATCACGACCAGCGAGAGCATCGCGAACCGGAGCAGGCTGCGGCGCGGCCGGGACCTGGGGATCGACTTGTGGCTCGGGCGGCGAGCTCGCGCTCGCGCGCGTGCCCGTTTTGTCTGTGCGGCCAGGGCGGGACCTCCGGGACGTTTTCTGCGGCGTTGGCTGAGTTCGGTAGTGCCGGAGTTTACGACAGGATCCCGCGTCTACCGGAGACCTAGCGCTTCGGCTCCTTGGTCCGCCAGTCCCAGGATCGGGTTGCCCAGGAAGCCGTAGGCCGCGATCACGAGGCAGAATGCGACCGCGCCGACGGTCGAAAGCAAGGTCACGGCGGGCAGCGCCGCGGCAACGCCCCGACGGGACTCCTCGGGCGGGCTCTGTATATAAAGGACGCGCAGGGTGCCCACGGCGGCGGCGATGCTCATCACCGCGCCGAGGAGCCCGATCCCGAGCAGGATGAAGCTGCCGGTCTGAGCCAGAGCGGCAGCCACGGTCAGCTCGCCGAAGAAGCCCGCGAAAGGAGGCGCGCCCGCGAGGGAGAGCATCGCCAGGGCGAGGCCCGCGGCGCGGATCGGCCGCACCGCCCCGAGCCCGGCGATCGCCGGCTCCCCTGCCTCGGCACGGCCGAGCAGAGCCGGCCCGCACGTGGCC
>DATDFP010000388.1:0-3991 GCA_036522535.1 Gemmatimonadales bacterium | reverse complement strand
ATGCGGGATGCGGGATGGGGGATGCGGGATGGGGGATGCGGGATGCGTCGCCTCCCCGGAGATAACGCTTCCCGCATCCCGCATCTCGCTTCCCGACCTTTCGGCTCGAAGAGCCGCCAGAGCCTCGGTCGTATATCTGCGCTTCAGAGCGTCGTAGTCGTCATCCGAGAGCTTGCCCGTGGCCCGGTCGAACTCGATCTCCTTCAGCGCACGGAGGGCCACGGCCCGCGGGGACAGGTCGTCCTCGGGATCGTCCCCCTCCCCCTCTCCGTCTCCCGTTTCTCGTGTCCCGTTTCCCGATTCGAGGCGCGGCCACAAGATGGGCTTCAGGATGAAAAACACCGCGCCCACCGCGAGGAAGAACCCCGCCAGGAGCTCGAGCACGGGTTAGAGCGAGAGCTTCTCGAGCTCGCGGTCCAGCCGTTCGAGCTCTTCGGGAGAGGCTGCGACGCCGGCGTGCGGGGACACGGCAGGTTCCGGCCCCGCGGCGCGCGTCCAGCGGCGCAGCACCAGCGTGAGGATCACACCGGCGGCGAGGATGGCGAGCGACGGCACGAAATAAGCCGCGAGGTTGAAGCCGCGCCTGGGCGGAGCCATCAGGATCGCCACCCCGTTTTCCTTCACGAAGGCGTCGATGATCTGCTCCGCGGTCCTGCCCTGCGCCGCCAGAGCGAGCACGCGGCGGTGCATCGCGGGGCTCGTGCCGCAGGTGAAGTCCGTGGTGCGACAGGTATAGACGTCGAGGTTGCAGCCGCAGGTGCAGCGGATCTGTTTCTCGATCCCCTGAATTGCGGCGTCGTTGTCCCTGGCGGTCACGGGTTCGAGGGGACGTCCCGCGCGTGACGGGTCCCAGAGGCGGCCCGAGGGGCCGGCGCCGGGGAGGGAGTCTTGGGCGGTAGAGGGCGGTAGGGGGCGGTAGAGGGCGGTAGAGGTGAGCCCGCCGAGCCAAGCGACGAACTCCCGGCGACTCACGTACAACCTAGCGTCATAGCGTCCTATAACCGTCATTTCCGTTCCCCTACCAGCCGCACCGCATACCCGGGCTGAGACCGTTTCACGGCCGGCGTCCCACCCGGCCACATGACGATCAGGCCGCCCAGCGCCACGATCATGCCGCCGTACCATACCCACCAAACGAGCGGGTTGATGGTGAAGCGGAACACCGCCTGCTCCGTGCCGCCCACCACTCCGGCGAGGACGCCGTACAGGTCCTCGCGCACATCGCTGATGATGCCGACCTCGGTGGATGGCTGGAACGTGGGCCGGCCCAGGGCATCCACGTGCTGGCGCTTCTCGGTCGTGAGGATCCCGGTCTTCTTCCCGTTCCGGTACACCTCGACCGTCGCCGCCGTGACCTGGCGGTTCAGGGCGTCGTACTGCGAGATGCCCAGGTGCGTGAAGGTGTAGGTCCAGCCGTAGGGGCTCTTGAGCGAGACCGACTCACCCGGCCGGAGCGTCGCCTCGGTCTCCGTCTTGAACGCCATGCCGGCGAACGCGATGAACAGGATCACGATGCCGGTGTGCACGATGTAGCCGCCGTAGCGCCGCCGGTTGCGGGCGAGGAGGCGACCCAGGGCGAGCGCGTAGCCCTCCTCGTACTGGCGGTGGCGCGCCCCCGCGCCGCGCGCGAACTCCTGGACCACGGTGCCCAGGACGAACGCGCCCAACCCGATCGCCATCAGCGCGGAGAAGTCGCGCATCCCGCCGACCAGCAGGACGAGGAGCGTGAACGCGCCGACCGTCGCGGGCACCGCGAACTGGCGTCGCAGGTTCGGGAGGGACGCGCGGCGCCACGCGATCAGTGGCCCGATGCCGGTGAGCCCGAGGAGCGCCAGGCCAAGCGGGATGTTCACCTGGTTGAAGAACGGCGGCCCGACCGTGACCTTCGTCCCCTGCACCAGCTCCGAGAGGATCGGGAAGAGCGTGCCCCACAGCACGGAGAACGCGATCCCCACGAGCAACAGGTTGTTGAACAGGAAACTCGCCTCGCGGCTCACCATGGACTCGAGCTTCGCCTCGGCGTCGAGGAGCGGCAGCCGGGTGGCGTACAGCGCGAAGCTCGCGGTGCCCGCGGCGATCAGGAAGAAGAGGAAGAAGTAGCCGACGTTCGACTGCGTGAACGAGTGTACGCTCGAGATCACACCCGATCGGGTGATGAACGTTCCGAAGATCGACAGGAGCCACGACCCGATGATGAGCGCCAGGTTCCACTTCTTCAGCATGCCGCGCTTCTCCTGGATCATCACCGAGTGCAGGAACGCTGTCATGGTGAGCCACGGCAGCAGCGACGCGTTCTCCACCGGATCCCACGCCCAGTACCCGCCCCAGCCCAGCTCCACGTAGGCCCACCACATGCCGAGGCAGATCCCGATCGAGAGGAACAGCCACGAGACGAGCGTCCACTTGCGGATGGCGACCAGCCAGTCCACGTCGAGCCGCTTCGAGAGCAGCGCCGCGATCGCGAAGGCGAACGGAATGGTGATCGAGATGTAGCCGAGATAGAGCATCGGCGGATGGAACACCATCCCGGGGTTCTGGAGCTGCGGGTTCAGACCGCTGCCGTCGAGCGGGGTGTAGGGGAGCCGCTGAAACGGATTGGCGTGCGCGAACAGCATCACCGAGATGAAGAACGCGGCCACGGTGCAGACGACGGCCGCCACGTAGGGGAGGTACACGCGGTGCCGGCGCGCTGTGAACACCATCGCGAGCGACCCGAACAGCGACAGCACCGTCGCCCAGAAGAGCAGGCTCCCCTTCTGTCCCGCGTACAGCGCCGACCAGGTGTAGAAGACGGGGAGGTTCTGGCTGGTGTAGGCCGCGACGTACTCGACGTTGAAATCGTGCTTGAAGAGCGCCCACTCGAGCGAAAACACGGCGACGAGGAGGGCCGCGCACATCGCAAACACCGCGTGCCGGCCGCTCTGCGCGAGCTCCGGCTGCCCGCGCACGCCGCCCACGAACCCGGCCAGCGCGCCCCAAACGCCAACCAGGAAGGCGAGCCACAGGCACAGGTTGCCGAGGACGGTCATCTAGGCTTTGGGGACCGCTTCGTAGCGCGACCCGCACTTAGCGAGCACGTTGGTGGCCTGGATGACGCCGTCCTTGCGGAGGCGGCCCTCGACCACGACCTCGACGGAATCGTTGAAGGTGTCCGGTGGCACGCCGCGGTAGACGACCGGATAGCGGGCACCGCCATCGGTGACCTGGAACGTGAGCGTCCGGGTGGCGACGTCGCGCGTGACGCTCCCCGGCACGACCCGAGCGCCGACCTTCATCCCCACGTCATAGAATGAGGGATCGACCGCGATCTTCTGCGACAGCTCGCTGGGCGTGAGGAAGTACTGCCCGGTGGATTTGACCCCCGAGGCCATCAGGTACCCGACGGAGCCGACGATCAACACGGCTCCGATGGCGAACTTCGTGCCGGCGTTCATGCCCAATTATACCTCATTATACCTCCCGATCTTGCGCCTGCTCCAGGGCCCACGCGACGGCCGCGTGCGGCGTCGCGACGCGGGGGATGTCCACGGTGGACATGAAGGCATCATGAAGGCCGACGACGGGGGTCTTGATCCGCTGCGCCAGCGCGATCTCGGACAACGTCCCCCACCCGCCCCCGATCGCGATCACGGCATGCGCCGCGCGGACGATGAGCGCGTTGCGCATCTCACCCATCCCCGTCGCGATTGGCACATCGATATGGGGATTGGCCTCGTCCGTGTCGGCGCCCGGGAGCAGACCGACGGTGAGGCCGCCCCCCTCCTTCGCACCCCGCGCGGCGGCTTCCATCACTCCCCCCAACCCGCCGCACAAGAGCACGGCCCCCCGCTCCGCCAGGAGGCGTCCGACCGTCCCCGCCCACTCCTCCTCCTCCGACGTGCACCAGCTCCCGCCGACCACCGCGACGAGGACGCGTTTCACCGGCGCGCGCGGCGGCCCGCGGCCGCCCAGTGTAGCGCCGTCTCGACCGCGCGGCGCCATTCGGCCTCGC
>DATDFP010000387.1:0-2778 GCA_036522535.1 Gemmatimonadales bacterium | reverse complement strand
ATCGCGTTGCCGACGAAAGAGATGAGCGCGCCGTTCTCCGCGCGCGCCGAGGGGATGAAGTGGTCGGCGTGGAGCTGGATGTTGGCCGGGTTGTTCGGGTCGGCGGTGCCGCCGAGGAACAGGGGGTCCTTGCCCGCCGTGAAGATGAACAGCTCGGCGATCTGGTCGCGCAGCCCCTGCGCGGCGAGAGGCGTGGACACCAATACCAGCCCGACGAGAGCCGACGTCCAGCGCCGCATACACCCTCCGGGATCGGAAAGAGGAGCCGCCAGCCGCAAGAGACGCCGCCGACCGCGGGGCGTCAAGCCTGTGCGCCGGCGATGTTCCGCCGGGATGCTCCCGGCGTTAGCTTCAAAGCTCGAGATGAGCCCCGACCGCACGACCATCCTGGACGCCCGCGCCTTGTCGCGGGCGCTTCAGCGAATGGCGGTGGAAGTGCTGGAGCTCGCGCACGGGACCGACGATCTCGTTCTCATCGGCATCCAGCGGCGCGGCGTGGAGCTCGCCGAGCGGATCGCGAAGCTGATCGAGAAGGAAGAAGGTGTCATCGTCCCGCGCGGCGCCCTCGATATCACCCTCTATCGCGACGACCTCGAGACCATCGGCCCGAAGCCGGTGATCGGCGAGACCCGGATCCCGGCCGACCTCACCGGCAAGCACGTGGTCATCGTGGACGACGTCCTCTACACCGGTCGCACCGTGCGCGCGGCGCTCGACGAGCTGGCCGACTTCGGGCGGCCGAAGCGGATCTCGCTCTGCGTGCTCGTGGACCGCGGTGGCCGCGAGCTGCCCATCCAGCCGGACATCGTGGGGACGCCCGTCAAGGTGAACGGCGGCGAGCGGGTGGACGTGCTGGTGGAGGAGATCGACGGGCGGGACGAAGTGGAATTGGTGAACACGGGGGGAGGGATCCGCCGATGAAGAGCGCCGTCCTCGGCAAGGATTTGCTCGGGCTCGAGCGTCTCTCGCCGGATCAGATCCGCCTCGTCCTCGATACCGCCGAGCCGTTCAAAGAGGTGTCCGAGCGCCCCATCAAGAAGGTGCCCGCCCTACGGGGCAAGACGATCGTCAACCTCTTCTTCGAGGCCTCCACGCGTACGCGGATCTCATTCGAGTTCGCGGAAAAGCGCCTCTCGGCCGACACCGTGAACGTCGCGGCCACGGGGAGCTCGGTGCAGAAGGGGGAAACGCTCGTAGACACCGCGAAGAACCTCGAGGCGATGCGGATCGACATGGTGGTCATCCGCCATCCGTCCTCCGGGGCGGCGGAGTTCTTGGGGAACCGCATCCGGTCCAACGTCATCAACGCGGGAGACGGACAGCACGAGCACCCGACTCAGGGCCTGCTCGATCTCCTCACGATCCGCGACAAGCACGGCCGCATCGAGGGACTGAAGGTCTGCCTCGTGGGCGACGTGCTGCACTCGCGCGTCGCACGCTCGAACATCTGGGGACTGCTCAAGCTCGGCGCCGAGGTGGCCGTGTGCGGGCCCGACACGCTGCTGCCGCGGGGGATCGAGGAGCTGGGGGTGTGCCGATTCCGCCGCATCGAGGAGGCGGTGGAGTGGGCGGACGTGCTCAACGTGCTCCGCCTGCAGCTCGAGCGGATGGAGAAAGGCTTCATCCCTTCGCTGCGCGAGTATTACCGGGTCTTCGGCGTCACGGTCGAGCGGCTGGAGAGAGCGCCGCGCCAGCTGACGATCATGCACCCCGGGCCGATGAACCGCGGCGTGGAAATCGACTCGCGGGTCGCCGACGGATCGCACAGCGTCATCCTCGATCAGGTGACGAACGGCGTCGCCGTACGGATGGCGGTGCTGTACCTCCTCGCGGGGGGCCGCCCCGAGCTCGCCGCGGCCGCCAAACGAGCGACCTCACCCCCCGATCCCGTCTCCCCGTCGTGGAGAGCGGGAGCGATGGGAGCGCCCGACTGACGCGGCCCGTCGTGTTGCGGGGCGGTCGCGTGATCGACCCGAGCCGCGATTTCGATCAGACGGCGGACGTGCTGATCCAGGACGGTCGCATCGCCGCCGTCGGCGTGGGGCTCGGCGCGCCCGACGAGGCGGACGTGCGGGACGTGCGGGGCGGGGTCGTCGCCCCCGGTCTGGTCGACGTTCACGTGCACCTGCGGGAGCCCGGCAACGAGGACGTCGAGACCATCGCGAGCGGGACCCGGGCGGCCGCCGCCGGCGGCTTCACCGCCGTGTGCGCCATGCCCAACACCGACCCGGTCACGGACAACCAGGCGGCCGTGGGGTTCATCGTGCGCCAGTCGGCGCTTGCGGGACTCACGCGGGTCTATCCCATCGGCGCCATCTCGGTCGGCCAGAAGGGAGAGCGGCTCTCGGAGTTCGGCGAGATGGTGGGCGCCGGCGCGGTGGCGGTCTCGGACGACGGCAAGCCCGTCGTCTCGAGCCACCTGATGCGCACCGCCCTGGAATACGCCCGCACGTTCGACATCCCCGTGGCCGACCACTGTGAGGAGCCGACGCTCGCATCGGGCGGCGTGATGCACGAGGGGCTCGTCGCCGCCCGGCTCGGCTTGAAGGGGATCCCCGCCGCAGCCGAGGAGATCATGGTGGAGCGGGACATCTTGCTCGCCCAGCTGACGGGCGCGCGCGTGCACCTCTGCCACGTGTCCACGAGGGGATCGGTGGACCTGATTCGGCGGGCGAAGGAGCAGGGGATCCGCGTGACGGCGGAGGTGACGCCGCATCACCTCACGCTCACCGACGGGGCGTGCGAGGGTTATGACACCCACGCCAAGATGAACCCGCC
>DATDFP010000386.1:0-13904 GCA_036522535.1 Gemmatimonadales bacterium | reverse complement strand
CCCGCCGGTCCAGACGCGCCAGAGCAGGTCGCCCCCCGGGAGCGCCCGGGTGATCTCCCCTTCGTCGAGCCCACGGCGGGGACTTCTCGAAGCGAAACTTCGTGCGCGCCTTCCTACGGAAGGCGTAAACGGCGTTGCACGTCCCACGTCACACGTCCCAAGAAGCGTCGCCCGCGCCTTCGTGTGACGTGTGACGTGTGACGTGTGACGTGCGACGCCTTCTATCTCCGCCCCAAATACTCCCGCGCGACCCTTAGCACCCGTTCCTGCACCTCGGCGAGCGAGCCTTCGAGCGAGGCGCCGGCGGCCCTCGTATGGCCCCCTCCGCCGAACCGATGCGACAACTCGGCCACGTCCACGTCGCCCACCGAGCGGAAGCTCACCTTGACCCGGCCGTGAGCGATGGTGCGGAACAGGAGTGCGAGGCGCACGCCCGCGATCGAGCGGGGGTACTCCACGATCCCGTCGAGGTCGTCCGCCGTGGCGTTGTGACGCCGCAGGGCGTCGGGCGGGACCGTCACCCATGCCAACCCGACGTCCGGCTCGACCACGAGCGTCTGCAGCACTTCGGCCATCAGCCGCACGCGGCCCTCCGGCGCGCTCGCGTAGACCGATTGGTAGATCGACTCGGGGTCCACACCGCGCTCCAGCAGCGCGCCGGCAATCCTCAAGACCCGCGGGCTCGTGTTCGCGAACCGGAACGCCCCGGTATCCGTCAAGATCCCCACGTAGAGCGCCCGCGCCGCCTCGGGCGAGAGCGGCCACCCCACGGCGCTGGCGAGGTCGAAGACGAGCTCGGCCGTCGCCGCCGCCTCGGGAGTCACGAGGCGCGGTCCCTCGGGGAGCGAGCCGGCACTGACGTGATGGTCGAGGCACGCGACCGGGTGGGACCGCTTGATCGCGTGCTGAAGATCGCCGAGCCGGCCCAGGTCCGAGATGTCGAGGACCACCACCACGTCCGCCGCCTCGATCTCTTTCGCCGCGCGGCTGGAGCGATCGGCGCCGTTCGGGACCAGAAACCCGAACCGCTCGGGGATGGGCGTGGGGTTCGCGATGGACGCGGTGATGCCGCGGTCCGCGAGGAGGTGCCACAACGCCACCTCGCTCCCTACGCCGTCACCGTCGGCGTTGACGTGCGTCGTCAAGGCAACGCGCCCACCTGCCGCGAGTACGGCCGCGACCGACTGCGCCGCGCGGGCGCGCTCGGGGGGAACCGGAACGCCGTTCAGCATCGGTCAAAGATACGTCGTGAGGAGATGTTTCAAGAGGACGCCACGATGCGGGGGTCAGCGAGCCGACGATTCCCCGCGAGGCCTTCCGTGACGTCGCTCCGTGACGCCGCTAGACGTCCTTGCGAAGCATCGAGTGCTTGCGACCGTACCCGAGGTAGATCGCCAGCCCGATCGCGAGCCACGCGGCCAGCCGGATCCAGGTGTCGGCGGGCAGAGTCAGCATCAAGCCGAAGCAGCAGAGCATGCCCAGGATGGGGACGACCGGAACCCATGGCGTGCGGAAGGGGCGGTGCAGATCGGGACGCTTGGACCTGAGGATCCACACCCCCCCGCACACCAGCACGAACGCCAGCAGCGTGCCGATGTTGACCCACGTCCCGAGCAGCTGCAGCGGCAAGACCCCGGTGGCCAGGCAAACCGCAGTGCCGGTGTACATCGTGGAGAGGTAGGGCGTGCGGAAGCGGGGATGGACTTTGCCGGCCCACCGGCCTAGCAGGCCGTCGCGAGACATCGAGTAGAAAACGCGGGACTGTCCGAGGAGCATCACGAGGATCACGGAGCCGATGCCCAGGACCGCGCCGACGTCGATCGAGACGCGAATCCACCAGGGGGCGCCGATCCGCTCCATCGCATATGCCATCGGCGCCGCGATGTTGAGCTCGCGGTAGGGGACCATGCCGACCAGCACGGCCGACACCACCACGTAGAGCACCGTGCAGACACCGAGCGAGCCGAGGATGCCGATGGGCATGTCTCGTTGGGGGTTCTTCGATTCCTGCGCCGCGGTCGAGACCGTGTCGAACCCGATGTAGGCGAAGAACACCAGTCCCGCGCCCCGCAGCACCCCCGACCAGCCATACGTGCCCCACTCCCCGGTGTTCGGGGGAATGAACGGCGTCCAGTTGGCCCGACTGACGTGTGACACGCTCACGACCACCACGAGCAGGACGATCGCGACTTTGAGGATCACGATGACGCTGTTGACCCGCGCCGACTCCCTGATCCCGATCACCAGCACCGCGGACATGACGGCGACGATGAGGACGGCCGGGAGGTTGATGATCGCGCCGGTCAGGTTCAGCCCCGCGTGGGCGCATCCGACGGCGTGGGCGGCCACCTGGGCGACCGTGCACAACTGTGTGGGAGGGGCCGTGAGGCTCGCGGGAATCCGGACGCCGAATAGCCCCAGCAGCGACACGAAGTGGGCCGACCAGCCGACGCCCACCGTCGCGGCCCCAGCGGCGTATTCGAGCACCAGGTCCCACCCGATGACCCAGGCCGCGAACTCGCCCATCGTGGCGTACGCGTATGTGTAGGCGCTGCCCGCGACGGGCACGGCGCTCGCCATTTCGGCGTAACAGAGGCCTGCGAACGCGCAGGCGACGCCGACGACGATCATCGAGAGGGGCACCGCGGGACCCGCGTACAGCGCGGCCACCTGCCCTGTGATCACGAAGATCCCCGCGCCGATGACGGCACCGATGCCGAGGCTGACGAGATTGAGGGGCCCGAGCGCCCGCCTCAGCGCGTGCTCCCCGGTTGCTTCAGCTTCGGCGCGGAGGGTCGCGATCGGCTTGGTCGCGAAGAGCGTCATCCCCCAACATGTGCGTGCCCCCCCTCGCCGGGCGACGCCGCCGGGACGAGCGGGACTCGAGGGAGGTCGAGCGGGACTAGGGGACCGCGGCTCCGAGCAGGTTGGCGCGATAGCGGCGCGACAGGGGGACGCGAGCGCCGCTTTCGAGGATCACGATCGCATCGCCATGGAACCACGGCTGCACTTCGCGCACCCGGTCCAGGTTGACGAGCGCCGACCGGCTGGCGCGGCGGAACCGCTCCGCGTCGAGCCGCGCGGCGAGCGCCGCGAGCGTCGTGCGCACCACGTAGGTGCGCTCGCCCGCGTGCAGCCGTACGTAGTTCCGCGCTGCCTCGATCCACTCCACGTCCGCGGTCCGCACGAAGAAGCTGCGCCCGTCGTCTGTGACCAGCAGGCGCTCGGCGGGCCGGCGCGCCGCCGGGCCCCCGCCGGCAGGGGAGTCGTTCAGCGCCTGGAGCTGCGCCTCGAGCTCCGCAGCACGCCGCCGGCGCTCCTCGAGGTCGCGGTGGTAATCGAGCGCGTGAACGACTGCCAGGATCGCCCAGTAGATCAGCACGTTCCAGTGAAACTGGATCGTGAAGTGGTCGACGAGGCGCTGCGCGAATGGATAGGCCTCACCGCGCGCGGCGTGCAGCAGATTTTGAATCTCCACCGCGGCGATCAGATGCAGCACGGCGAGGTCGAGGCTGGCCCCGAGGTGGATGAAGAAGTGGCGGCCAAAGTTCGCCCGGTCTACCCGGAAGCGCCGGCCGAGCCACGCCACGACGAGCGAGAGCACGGCCCACAGGTACCAGTCGGGAAGATTCGCGGCGACCGCCTGCCACCAGGTGTAGGGATCGGGAGCGAAGCGCCGGCGGGCGAAATACAGCTGGGCGCTCGACGCCAGGCCGAGCAGGGTCCAGAGGCCGAACCACCTGAGCCAGCGGCGCACGCGGGCCTGCTACGCCCTGCCCGCCAGCTTCGAGTTCCGCACCCCGTAGGCGAAGTACAGAACGATCCCGATGACGAACCAGACGATCAGCCGCTCCCAGGTGCGCCACGGCAGGGAGGCCATCAGATAGAACGCCGAGATCGCGCCCAGCGGCGCGACGATCCAGACCGCGGGGGTCTTGAAGGGACGGGGCAGGTCGGGCTCCCGCACGCGGAGGAACAGCACGCCGATCGACACGATCACGAATGCGAGCAGCGTCCCGATGGAGACCAGGCTGCCCGCCTCGCGCACGGTGAGGAGCGCCGACACGAACGCGACGCCGATGCCCGTGACGATCGAGGTGAGGTAGGGCGTTTGGAACCGGGGATGGATCTTGTTGACGAACTGGGGCAGCAAACCGTCCTTGGACATCGTCCAGAAGACCCGCGACTGCCCCAGGAGCATCACCAGGATGACCGACGAGAGCCCCGCGATTGCCCCCAGCTTGATGAGCGAAGACATCCAGCCGAGCCCTGCGTGGTCCGCCGCGACGGCGATCGGGTCGGGGACGTTCAGCTCCTTGTACGACATGACGCCCGTCGCGATCCCCGACACCAGGATGTAGAGCACCGTGCAGATCAACAGCGACCCGATGATGCCGATCGGCATGTCCTTCTGCGGGTTCTTCGCTTCCTGCGCCGCCGTACTCACCGCATCGAAACCGATATAGGCGAAGAACACGATGCCCGCCCCGGTCATCACGCCGGTCCAGCCGAACTCGCCGCGCGTACCGGTGTTCGGCGGCATGAACGGGTGCCAGTTGGCCGGATTCACCGCATGCGCGGCACCGAAGATGAACAACAGCACGACGGCGACCTTCACGAACACGATTACGTTGTTGACGTTGGCGGACTCCTTGATGCCGATGACGAGCAGCGTGGTGATGATGGCGATGATCACGATCGCCGGCAGGTTGAAGATTGCCGTGACGTGCGGCAGCGCATTCGGATCGACCCCGCCCGCGGCCAGCCTCTGCACCAGGACGTCGGTCACGACCTTCCAGCCCTCATGGGGAGTCTGGATCAGCTGCGTGCCGCGCGCCGCCGACAATGCCGCCGGCACGTCGAAGCCGATATCGTGGAGAAACGAGACGACGTAGCCCGACCAGCCGATCGCAACCGTCACCGCACCGAGCGCGTACTCGAGGATCAAGTCCCACCCGATGATCCAGGCGACTAACTCACCCAGCGTCGCGTAGCCGTAGGTGTAGGCGCTGCCGGCCATCGGCACGAGCGACGCGAACTCCGAGTAGCAGAGGGCAGCGAAGATCGAGGCGACGCCCGCCAGCACGAACGAGAGCACCACGGCGGGCCCGGCGTTGAGCGCGGCCACCGTGCCGGTGAGCACGAAGATGCCGGTGCCGATGATGGCGCCGATCCCGAGCATCGTGAGGTTGAGCGCGCCCAGCGCCCGCTTCAGGCTGTGGTCGGTCAGCGCCTCGGTCTGCAGGTCGGTGACGCTCTTCCGGCGGAGCAGATTCATGCGCACCTCAGGCAAAGGAGGGAGGGGGGAGCTGAAGCCCGAGAGACGGCCGCCTAGAGTAGGGCTCGAAGGCCGTCAAAGTCAATACGTGAGGTCGATGCGCAGCGTCCACGAACGCGGCACGGGCAGCGTGGCGAGGTCCGCGATGGCCCGCGGCCTGCCCGGCACCACGGCGCCGTAGCTGCCGGCCTCAGGATCGGGACCCGAGTATCCTGTCCACGTCGCGAGATTGCGACCGACGAGGGTGATCGTGGCGGCGCGCGCCCGCAGCGCGGCCGCGACGTCAGCGGGTGCGTCGACGCTCATGGACAGCTCGCGCAGCTTCACGTAATCGGCGTCCTCGAAGTACGCCGTGGTCAAGGCGTAGCCGCTCGCCACGCGCGCCTGTTCGGCGAGCGGCGTGCTCCGGTCGTTGGCCTCCCGGCACACGGACGGATAGAGGCACCGAGCCCACGCCGTCTCGTTGAACAGCGTCTGTCCGGCCCGATACTCGAGCGCGGTCGAGAGGCGGACCCGACGGGCGAGCGTGACCCCCGTCGTCAACGCCGCTCCTTGAGTCGGATACGGCGTGCCGGCCCACACTCGCTCCGACCCGAGCGTGACTTCCGACGGTTCGATGATGCCGTTGCCGTTGACGTCCCCGTAGCTCCGGATGGGCAACGCCCAGTAGCCGCCGACCGGGTAGCCGGGAACGAGGAGCTGAGCGCCGCCGAACCCGAAGCCAACCGGCGAGCCGGTGAGCCTCCGAAGCCGGTTGCGATTTCCCCACAGCGAGAGCGTTACGTCCCACCCTACCCGGGGGCCGGTGAGCACCTTCGCCGTAAGCGCCGCTTCGACACCCCGATTGCCGACCACCGACCCGGGCAGATAGGTCTGCACGAAGCCGGAGGCCGTCGACAACGAGGCAGCACTCGTCACGTCGGACCGCATGTCGTAGTACGTGAAGGAGCCACCCAGCCGGCCTCCGATGAGGCCGACGTCGGCCCCAAGCTCGAACGAGCGCGTCTTCTCCGGCTCGAGCGGGGGCAAGGCAGTGCCGATCGGAACGATCTCGAACGCCAGGATCGCGGGCACCGCAAGACCCGCGGAGCCGTACGCGGCCCGCAGCCGCAGAAGGCTCACTCGACCCGAGTCCGGCGCGTGGGCCACCCAGGACACCGAGACGCTCGGGTAGGTCGTGCTCTGCGGCGTGTCTTCGAAGTGGTCGTGACGCAGCGCCCCGGTCAGGAACAGGCGCTCGCGAACGTCGAGCCCTTCCTCGACGTAGTAGCCCAACGACTGCTCGCGCTCCGAGAGCCAGGCGGACGAGCAGACACCGCAGGCCGCCCCCTCCAGCCCCGCCGTCCAGGCACCATTCACGTCGCGGCGCAAGTGTTGCACGCCGACCGTGGTCCGCAACCGGAGCGCCGGTGACGGCGTCATCGCGGCGGAGCCCGCGAGCTCGAGCGTGCGGTGCAGCGCCTGGCGGTGACCATCGGCCAGGAACGTTTGCGTCGTATCAGAAGAGAAGCGAGGCGAAATCACCCGGTCCCGGAGATCGACCTTGTCCTCGCCCGCGAGTCCACGCAGTGTGAGCCACGGCCGCAAGCGCCACCGCGCCTCGACGACGCCGAACGGACGTTCCACGGCCTGGGTCCCTTTGTCCCGGAAGACCGGACTCCACTGGAAATTTGTGCTCTCGCTCGGCCCGAACAGGGCCTCGAGGAGCGGCGCGTTCGTTGGGAGCCGCAGGTCGCTCGAGACGTAACCCCCGCGGGCGGCGATCTCGACGTTGGGCCCCGGGCGCACCGCACCGCTCGCGCGAAAGTTCAGGCGTCGGTAGTAATTCGGGTCAGGCGTCGCCACGCTCGAAGAGTACGGGCCGCCGTCACCCTCGAAGGCACCGGCCAGGCGATAGTCGCCCCAACCCGACCCTCCGGAGACGCTGAGCCCGTATCGCCGCCGCAGCGCAGTGCGGAACGGGCTCTGTTGCTCGAATGGATTGAACCGCTGCACGTAGTCCTGCACGCAGCGCCCCGCGGCCTCCGCGCCGAGACTGCACCCGCCGTGACGATACACGCCGACCGGGTTGTCCAGGTCTACGCCGCCGAAATTCGTGGGCCACGACGCGGACTCGGAACCGACGCCGCCCTGGGCGTAGGCCTCCCACCGCGGGCGACCGGAGCGTCCTTGCTTGGTGTGGATCAGCACGACGCCGCTTGCCGCGCCGGGGCCGTACACCGCGGTCATCGCGGGGCCCGGCAGGACCTCGATGGAATCGATGTCTCCCACGTCGATGTCGTCGAGGCGCAGGGGCCCGGGTACCAGCGCCCCTTGCGAGCTCGGCTGGAAGTCGTCCTCCGAGGCCTCAACGCGAATCCCGTCCACGAACACCAGCGGCCCCGGGTCGCTCACCAGCGTCTGCACGCCCCGCAGCCGAATCCGCGACCCCATGCCGGTCAGCCCGGACCCGGGGACGACGAGCAGACCGGCGATGCGACCCGCGAGCAGGTCGGACAGGCTCCGCACGCCGCGCTCCCGCACGAGCGTCGTTGCATCGATCACGGGCCGGTCGACGCCGGGCTCTCTCGATGGCCGACGGGTGGAGGAAACCTGCTGCTCGGAGGACGTCGCGGTACCGCTGTCGGCCGCGCTCTGGGCGCAAAGCGGCAACGCGAACAAGGTAAACGTCAGTACCGCCCCAACTCCCGTAGTAAAGGCGCGCGCCATGGCATATAACAGACCGGACGCGGAGGAAGGCCGCCAGATCAACAGCTGCCCGCTGTTGCGCTGACGCGACAGGCGGCGGGCGGCACTACTACAACGAGTAGTTCGGGGCTTCCCGCGTGATGACCACGTCGTGCGGGTGGGATTCGCGCAGGCCCGCGCTGGTGATCTGGATGAACGCCGTGTCGTCGTGGAGCGTCTTGAGGTCGCAGACGCCGCAATATCCCATGCCGCTCCGGAGGCCCCCTACCATTTGGAAGATCACGTCCGCCACCGGCCCCTTGTACGGCACGCGCGCTTCGATCCCTTCGGGGACGAGCTTCGTGGTCGATACCTCGCCCTCCTGGAAGTAGCGATCGGCGGACCCCTCCTCCATCGCTCCCAGGCTTCCCATGCCCCGGATCACCTTGAAGCGCCGTCCCTCGAGCAGGAACGATTCCCCCGGACTTTCCTCGGTGCCGGCGAGCATCGAGCCCATCATCACGCTCGCGGCCCCGGCGGCGAGGGCCTTCACGACGTCGCCCGAATACTTGATCCCGCCGTCCGCGATCACGGGGACGTCCCCTGCCCCGGAGACCGCGTCCGTGATCGCCGTGATCTGCGGTACGCCGACGCCCGTGACGACGCGCGTGGTACAGATGGACCCAGGCCCCACGCCGACCTTCACCGCATCCACGCCGCGCTCGACGAGCGCGCGCGCACCCTCCTCAGTGGCCACGTTCCCGCCGACGATCTGCGCGTCGGGGAAGGCCTCACGCAGGCAGGCGACCGTGCCGAGCACGCCCTCCGAGTGCCCGTGCGCCGAGTCCACGACGATGACGTCGCACCCGGCGCCGAGCAGCGTGCGTGCCCGGGCGAGCGCGTCCGGGCTGCCGCCTACGGCGGCGGCGACGCGGAGGCGCCCGTGCTGGTCCTTGTTTGCGTCGGGGTACCGGCGCCGCTTGAAGATGTCCTTGATGGTGATGAGGCCCTTGAGCACGCCCCGCTCGTCCACGACCGGGAGCTTCTCGATCCGGTGCCTGGCGAGGATGCGCTCCGCCTCCTCCATCGTGGTGCCCACGGGCGCCGTGACCAGGTTGTCTTTGGTCATTGCCTCGCGGATCGGCCGATCGAGCGCGCGCTCGAACTGCAGGTCGCGGTTCGTGATGATCCCGACGAGCCGCCCGGCATCGTCCACGATCGGGACGCCCGAGATGTGGAACCGCTCCATCAGCTGCACCGCATCGCGCACCGGCCGGTCGGGGCCGAGCGTGATCGGATGGAGGATCATCCCCGACTCGCTGCGCTTCACGCGGTCCACTTCGGCAGCCTGACGGTCGACCGGCATGTTCTTGTGGATCACGCCGATGCCGCCTTCGCGGGCCATGGCGATCGCCATCTCGGCCTCGGTCACGGTGTCCATCGCCGCCGCGACGAGCGGGATGTTGAGTGGAATGCCGCGGGTGAAGCGGGAGCGCACATCCACGTTCCGGGGGTGCACGGCCGATTGCCGCGGAACGAGGAGGACGTCGTCGAAGGTGAGGGCGGTGCCGGGACGGAAGGTTCCCATGGCGAAAGTTATTCGGCCCGCGGTTTTTCCTCAACGGCGGCGGGCGGCGTGCCCGGGGACGCGTGTTTCTGCGCTTCCTCCACGGCGGCCTTTCCGGCCGCCGCCATCTTCTCGAGGAATTTCCCCGCTTTGCCGACGGCGTCCATCGTCCCCCTGATGATGTTCACGGGGACGCGGCCGGCGCGCAGCGTGTCCTCGAGCGTCTCCGCCACCTTCTGGAACGGCGCGGCCCCGGCGGGTCGCTCGGCGTACTTCGACTCCAGGAACTCGATGTAGTCGAGGACCTGATACGCTTTTTCCTCGGACAGGACTTCCAGCTTGCGCTGCAGCCGGTCGCGCAGGATCTGGTTCATGGCTGTGCCTCGAGCGTGAGGACGTCGAGCACCGGGTTGCCGAGGAACCGGCTGCGGCCGGTCCGCACCCGGGCGGTGACCTGGATGGTCGCGAGCGGCGTGAGGCTCGCGAGCTGAGCGCGCCGCGACTCGGGGATCACCGCGTACACGAAGCCGCGCTCGGGGAGCGGCCCGCGCGCGAGCATGTAGGTCGCGCCGGCAGGGATGTCCGGCCGCAGCTCGTCCGCCTGCTGGACGGCGATGAACTGCACGGTCCAGCGCAGCACCTGCCCGACGTAGCGCTCCGGGTCGGCGCGCAGCTCGGCGGCGCTGACCCCAACCAGCACGCCGGGCGGCGCGGTCTGGAGGTCCGCGTTCTTCACCCACCCTTGCACCTCGACGCGTGCCCATTCGCCGGAGCGGCCCAGCACGCGCAGCGGCGCCGAGGGCGCGAGCGTTCCCGCAGCCGGGCCTTCGGGCGCGCGGTACAACACCGTGGGTCGCGAGGGCTCGACCCGTCCGGGGTCGAGAGGAGCCGGCCCGGAGAGGCTGTCGCCTCCAGGCGGGGAGCCGGTGTGAGCTGCGCCGTCCCCGGGGCGCCGCCCCGGGGTTAACGTACCCGTGCTTGTGTCGAGCGCGAGGGCGTGCGTGCCCGCTAGCGGCGCGACCGGCTCGACGTCGGATTTCTGAACCCAGCCGGAACGCGTCACGTGCACCCAGCGCTCCGAGCTCCCCTCGTCGACCTTCACGAGCAGGAAGCCTTGAGGGAGCTTCGCCACGAGCGCCCCGGCGGGTGCGGAGCGCAGGTTCTCTTCCGGTATCCGCGCGACGACGAGGTCGAAGCCGGCGCGGGCCGGCGGCGCGGGGGGAGGGCCGACGGACGTCGCGAAGATCCAGCCCTCGAGCGTCACGTTGAGCCAGTCGCCGGGCGTACTGTCTCCCGTGAGCACGGCGCCGCGCGCCAGCCGGGCGAGGCGTTTGCCCCCCATTTCCTGATAAAACCAGGCGCCATCGGTGGTGACGCGGAGCCGCGTTTGCGAGGCGAGCGGCGTGAAGATCGCGGGGAGCGCGAGCGAGAAAGCAACTGGAAGGGCGTGATAGGCGCCGCTAGATTGCATCCTTCTCAATATGGCTAAGAGGCATGGGCCGCGCACCCCGGTCGTCTTGATCGTGCTCGACGGCTGGGGCTTCCGTCCCGGCCGGGCGGGCAACGCCGTCGAGCTCGGTGACACCCCCACCTGGCACCGTCTCTGGGCGAAGGCGCCGCGCACGCTGCTCGACGCGTCGGGGCTCGCCGTGGGACTCCCCGAAGGACAGATCGGCAACAGCGAAGTCGGGCACCTCAATCTCGGGGCCGGGCGCGTGGTGCCGCAGGACATCGTGCGCATCTCGCAGGCGATCGACTCGGGCGACTTCTTCCGACTGCCGCCGCTCGTCGCGCTGTGTCGCGCCGTGAAGCAGCGTGGCGGCACGCTCCATCTCCCGGGACTGCTCGGCAACGGCGGCGTGCACGCCCTGGACCGGCATCTCGTCGCCGCCGCCAGGTTGGGCCAGCTCCACGAGGTGCCGGTCGCGATCCACGCGTGGCTCGACGGGCGCGATACGCCGCCGCAGTCGGCGCTCGCGTTCATGCGGGAGCTCGGGGACCTGCTGGCGCAGCAAGGCTGCCGCGCGGTCGTCTCCACCGTGGTGGGCCGCTACTACGCGATGGACCGCGACAAGCGCTGGGACCGCACCAAGACCGCTTACGATGCCATGGTGCACGGGGTTGGAGAGCCCGCCCCCGATCCCGAGACGGCGATCCGGCGCGCCTACGAGGCGGGCGAGACGGACGAGTTCGTGCGCCCCCGCGTGATCAGCGGGTCGCCCCGCATCCGGTCGGGCGACGGCGTGTTCTGTTTCAACTTTCGCGCCGACCGCATGCGACAGATCGTGCGGGCGCTCGCGGCTCCAGACTTCGACGCATTCGAGACGGGCGAGCGGCCCGCGGTCGATCTCGTCACCATGACGCAGTACGACGAGACCTTCCCCTTCCCCATGGCGTTCGGCCCGATCGTGCTGTCGCGCATCGTCGCCGAGGTGCTGGCGGCGCACGAGAAGACGATGTTCCGCACCGCCGAAACCGAGAAGTACGCTCACGTGACCTACTTCTTCAACGGCGGCTTCGAGACGCCCTACCCGGGCGAGGAGCGCCTGCTCGTCCCCTCGCAGCGCGTCGCGACCTACGACCTCAGCCCCGAAATGAGCGCGCCCGGCGTCACGGACGTGCTCTGCAAAGCCATCGAGGCGAAACAGCACGACTTCGTCCTCTGCAACTATGCCAACGGCGACATGGTCGGCCACTCCGGGGTGCTGAGCGCGGCGGTGAAGGCGTGCGAGACCGTGGACCAGTGTCTCGCCCGCGTGCTGAAGAGCGCCGAGCAGGCGGGCGTCACGCTGCTCATCACGGCGGACCACGGCAACTGTGAGCTGATGATCGACCCGACAACGGACGGACCGCACACGGCGCACACCACGAACCCGGTGCCGTTCCTGATCGTGGGCGACGACCACACGGGCCCGCTGCGCCACGGCGGCGCCCTGTGCGACGTGGGACCGACGGTGCTGCGGATGCTCGGAATCGAGCCGCCGGCCGAGATGACGGGGCGGGATTTGCGGGAGATCGACCCCATGAAAGACGTTGTATGACGCTACGACGATACGTTGTAAGACTGAATTGCCCGGCCATCGGAACCATCGTATGGCTCAGCGTCATAGCGTCGTACAACGTCGTCGCCGCACAGGTGGGCCACGACCCCGGTCAGTCTCCCTACCACGACGTGCGTCGCGGCGGGGTGTTCGTGGCGAGCGGCGGCTACCTCGGCGGCAGCCGGGGAGGCGTGGGCGTCGGGATCTCGGATGGGCCCACCGGCGGGCTCCGCTACGAGGTCTCGCTCGGCGCGATCGGGGTCTCCATGGGCATCGCGTACGCGCGGACCACGAGCTTCGTCGTCGACCCGACGAAGGACTCCCTGTCACGCACCTCCGGTCCCTACGACAACCCCGTCGTGCTCGCCGACGTGGGGCTGCAACTTCTCTTGACGGGCCGCAAGACCTGGCACGGCTTCGCGCCCTATCTCGGCGGCGCGCTCGGCATGGCGCTGAGCAACGGGGCACCCCCCGACCCGACCACCTACACGTTCGGGAACAAGCTCACGTTGGCCCCCGAGGCGGGGCTGCGCTGGTATCCCGCGCGCGGCGTCTCCGTCCGGACCGACCTGCGGCTCGTGCTCTGGAAGCTCACCTATCCCCTCGACTACCGGCAGCCGTCCCCGGACGGCAGCCGCGTGCTGTCGCTCGACGCGTCGCTCACGGAGTGGACGCCACACCCGTGGGTCACCGTCGGCCTGGGATGGACTTTCTAGCGGAGGGATTGCGCCGAGCGTTCGCCCTCATCGTGAGGGGGGACACCGAGGTCTACGGCATCGCCCTCCTGACGTTCAAGGTCGCGCTCACTGCCACGGTCGTCGCGTGCGCTTTGGGGCTCCCGTTCGGGTTCATGCTCGCCACCAAACCGTTCTGGGGCCGCCGGGCCGCGCTCACCGTCGTCAACACCGCTCTCGCGTTCCCGACGGTCGTGGTGGGCCTTCTCCTCTATGGATTGCTGTCGCGCCGCGGGCCGCTCGGCGGACTGGGGTGGCTCTACACCTGGCAGGCGATCGTCATCGGCGACGTGCTGCTCGCCCTTCCGGTCGCTGCGGCGCTGTCGGCAGCCGCCGTCCAGGGCGTGGACCCCCGCATCCGCCGCACCGCGCAGACACTGGGCGCGGGTCCCTGGCGCACGGCGTGGACCGTGGCCCGCGAGGCGCGCTTCGCGCTCGCCGCGGTGATCACCGCCGCGTTCGGACACGTCAGCGCCGAGATCGGATCCGCGATGATCGTGGGCGGGAATATCCGGGGGCAGACCCGCACCCTGACGACGGCGGTCGCCCTGTACACCGAGCAGGGCGACTTCGGGCTCGCGCTCGCCCTCGGCATCATTCTCTTGCTGCTTGCCCTG
>DATDFP010000385.1:0-6888 GCA_036522535.1 Gemmatimonadales bacterium | reverse complement strand
AGGCGGCGTGGCCGGCCGCGCAGGGCGCTCCGCCCACGGCAGCTCGGGCAGACCCCGTAGGCCGGGCCCCAATCGGCCGGCAGGCGGGCGTCGCGGGGCCGGGGGACGACCGTCCAGCGGTGCGGCGGATTGGGCACGATCTCGATCAGGTACTGGGGCACGGCGACGGGGAGCCGGTTCACTTCGACCACGGCCCCGAGGCTCGTCACCTTGGCAACCCGGTACCAGGCACCGCGCCGTAGGGGAGATTTCACGTCAACATGCAGGCGGCCCCATCGCATTCCGGCCATGGCATTCCCTCTCGCGTTCTCAGTTGGATTGATGCGATTGCACACCGCTCGAGGATTGCTGCGATTGCACACCGCACGGCAATCCTAACCCCGAACGGGGTTTTGGGACGTGACTCAGGCTACAAAGCGGTTGGCCTTATGACCGGTGCGACGCTCTTGATGCAGCCACGTCGCACTCTTGCAGCCGCACCGCTACACCGGGAAGAGTGGGACTAGGTGTCTCGCTTCCGCCCCACGAATTGCGCCAGCAGCGAGACCCACAGCATCAACGCCAGCGCTGCGTCCTCGACCCAGGTCAGTTGAGCTCGCTTCATACTCGTCCTGCACGACTGCTGTATACACCGAGCATACGCACGACTCATGCCACCGAGCGCGTGGGTGGTCCGGCACAGACTCGTCCCGGTGCGCATTCCCCCTCTATGGCACCCCCTACTTCACCCCCAGCTCATCATGGGTGTGGTAATTCGGGTACGCCGGCCGCTTGTACTGCGGCGTCGGATGGTCTTTCATCAACTGCAGCACCACCTCCACCGCCTTCTCGAGCTGCGGATCATGCCCCTGTCGCACCGCCGCCGGAGCGAATTCGACATCGTAGTCCGGGGCGATCCCGTGGTTCTCCACTTCCCATTCCCCGTTCAGCCCGTATAGCGCGAAGCGCGGCGCCATCACGTAGCCTCCGTCGATCAGCTCCGGATAGCCACCGATCCCGACCAATCCACCCCAGGTTCTCTGCCCCACCAGCGGCCCGACCCCGGCCTTGCGGAAGTACCATGGTAGGGCATCGCCGCCGGAGCCCGCCTCTTCGTTGATGATCATCACCTTTGGTCCGTAGATCGATGCCGACGGGCTGCTCCAGTCCGCCCCTTCCCGCGTCATGATCTTGCTCATGACCGGCCGGTGCAGGAAATCCACCACCCAATCGGCGAGCTGTCCGCCTTCGTTGAACCGCTCGTCGATGATGACCGCTTCCTTCCCCACCTGCGCGAAGTAGTAGCGATTGAAGTTGCCGTAGCCCGCCCCGGCCGTGTTGGGCAGGTAGACGTAGCCCACGCGCCCCCCCGTCATTTCCGCCACCTTGCGGCGGTTGCCCTCGATCCAGGCGAAGCGCCGCAGATTCTCTTCGCTCTCCACCGGAACAACCGTTACGTCGCGCGACCCTTTGCCGTCGGCAGACGGCCCCACCTTCAGCACCACCTGTTTGCCCGCGGTTTCCTCGAAGAAGCTGTACAGGTTGTCGGAAGAGCGCAGCTCGCGTCCGTTGACCGCCAGCAGGTAGTCCCCGGCCTTCACGTTCACTCCCGGCTGAGTCAACGGCGCCTGCAGCCCGGGATTCCAGTTCTCGCCGTCGTACACCCGGGTAATGCGGTAGCGACCGCTCTCCTGCGCGTAATCGGCGCCCAGCAGCCCGCCCTTCACTTTTTTCGGCTGCGGCAGCTCACCCCCGCCCAGGAACATGTGGCCGACCGTCATCTCACCCAGGGCGTCCTCCAGCAGGTACGTGAAGTCATCGCGTGAGGCGAGCCCGTCCAGATACGGCTGGTATCGCGCCGCCACCTTGTTGAGGTCGAGCCCGTGGTGATGAGGGTCGTAGAAGAAGTCGCGCTCGATGCGCCACGTCTCACGATACATCTGCTTCCACATCTCCCGCGGCTCCACGTAAACCAACATCGAGTCCAGCTTGAGCGGGCCTTCCCCCGGCTTCGGCTTGCCGCCGGCCGCCGGCGGCTCGTCCGTTCCGGCCATCACCCACTGCTCGCCCTTGCGGTACAGCAGCTTCTCGCCGTTGAACGACACCGTGAAGTCGTTCACGTCCTCGATGAACTTGTCGAGCTTGCGCTTCTCCAGATCCCATTTGTAGAGGGTCTGGGGCAGGTTCGGAAAGTCGTTTTGCGTGATCACCTGCGGTCCTTCGGCGATGAACAGGATGCCCGACTTGCCCGCCAGCATGTTCACGTAATTCTTCGCCGGGATCGGCAGCGCCAGGATGCGCTGCGAGATCCCCTCGAGGTCGATCCTCACGGCCGGAGGCTCTTCCTTCTTTGACTTGTCCTTCTCGTCCTTCTTCTCGGCGTCGCCCTTCTCCTCATCGCTCTCGGGCGCCAGCGGCGAACCTTGATCCTTCGCCAGCACGACCGTGTAGACGCTCCGGGTCTGGGGCCGGTTGTTGCTGGACATGTCGAAACCCTCGGCAGACGGACCCACATCGGTGCTGGCGGTGAAGTACAGATACTTTCCGTTCGCGTCGAAGGTCGCGTACAGCGCGTCGCTCATCCCATCGGTGATCTGGAAGGCCTTGCCCTGTTCCAGCGAATACGTCCATACGGCATGCAGGAAGCTCGGCAACTGCTTGGTGTACACGATCCATTTGCTGTCCGGCGCCCACTTCGCGTTGAAGCTCGCCCCTTCGTAGTAATCGGCATCGACTTTCACCGGTGCGCCCTTCTCCACGTCCACATACCAGAGGTTCAACCGCTTGTCGCTGTACGCGATCTTCCTGCTGTCGGGCGACCACACCGGGGAATAGAAGAACGACGGCGGATTCCCGAGGTTGATCTTCTTCACGTCGCCGAGCCCGCTCTGGTCGCGGATCTCGAGGTTGTATTCGCCCGACGCCTCCGAGAAGTACGCCACCCACTTCCCATCCGGCGACCATGCCGGATCTCGCTCGGCAACTACCGGCGTCCCTGTCAGGTTCCGGATGTCTCCCTTGTCCGACGGCACCGTGAAGATCTCGCCCCACGCCTCCATCACCGCGCGCTTGCCGCCCGGCGAGATTGCGAAGTTGCGGATCCGCCTGGGATCCACCTTCACGAAATGGGGCCGCACCTGCGGCAGATCCCCCGCCACCCGCACGTTGATCGTCCTGGTTTCGCGCGTCTTCAGGTCGTAGAGTTTCAGCGCCCCGACCTGTTCGATGACGATCGCGCCCGGCCCCGCCGACGCCGACTTGAAGTCCAGCCCGTCATTCCTCACGACCTCGCTCACTTGCTTCTGCCTGGTGTCGTACGCAAACAGGCTCACCGCGCCGTTTCGGTCGGAGAGAAAGTAGACCGTGTCGCCCACCCACATCGGGTTGAAATCGTTCGAATTCTCGCGCGGCACCTTCTCGACCTGCGAATCCTTCAGGTCGGCGATCCAGATCGGCGTGGTCTGCCCGCCGCGGTAGCGCTTCCAGGCCCGCTGCCATTGCGGGTGAGGCACATAGGCGATGTGGGACCCGTCCGGTGACAGGGAAGCCGCAGCCACGATGGGCAGGGGATACTCGGTGGGGAACCCGCCCTCGAGTGGCACGGCGTACAGTTTGGCGTTGAAGTGGTAGTAGCTCGAGCGCGTCGATAGAAACAGCACACTCTTCCCGTCCGGCGTCCACCCGACCACCTCGTCCGCTCCCGGGTGATACGTCAGCCGTTTCGGCACGCCCCCCGCCGCCGCGACCACGAACACATCCGGATTGCCGTCGTACTCCCCCGTGAACGCGACCCACTTCCCGTCGGGAGAGAACGCCGCACCGTTCTCCGTACCCGGGCCGGCCGTCAGCCGCCGCGCATCGCCGCCCTCCCGGCCGACGATCCAGAGGTTCCCGCCATAGGCGAAGACGAGCTGGGTCGCGCTGATCGCGGGCCGGCGCAGCAGCAGCGGCGGAGCGCTCTGGGACAGCGCCAAAGAGCCGCCGCACAGAGCGAGACAGAGACAGTTGAGGACGGTGCGCAACGTGAACGGAGCGCTGATGGGAGTACGCAAGCGGGACCTCCGGATGGGGATTCAGCGGATGTGGGTCTTCCGAGGTAACGTACGGTGCGGGGCTTCGACCGCTAGACCGGTCGCCGGTCAGGCCCGTGTCACCCTCAGCACCTCCTCGGGAGTGGTGACGCCTTCGCGCACCAGCCGCACGCCGTCGTCGCGCAACACCCACATTGAGGGCGGATGCCCGTTAGTAATCATCGTTGCTTTTCGTATCGTTCTTTGCGATCCGGATTGACTACGATGACGATCTTGTGGCCCGAGCGCTCCGGCTTTAGCCACCAGTCCCAACGTTTCGATGGATCGCCGAAGTTGCCAAAGCCGTCATCTACGTCCATTGCATTTTGTAGCAGCAGCGTTTGCCCCCGCATCTCCCATTTGGCCGAATTGCGCAACACCTTGCCTTCCTTCGATACAAACACTTGCTCGTAAGAGCCGCCGCCTTTCAACGACAACGTTTCTTGACCGTACGAATACTGAATGACGTAGTTGCCGACGAGTTCGGCATCTGTCGGTGATCCCGTGCAAGCGATGAGGAGCACCACAAAGATCATTCGCAGGCGCATGGGCTCTGCTCCGTCCACGTAAACTGCTGATCGAGATTGCCCATGAGCGGGACGTTACGGCCGCCGCGGCTCGTATTGGGGAATGGATCCCCGGTAGAAGCGCAGCGACTCGCGCACATCGGCGTCGGTGGAATCGAGCCGAGCGGCGAGATCTTCGTCCTGGAAGGCGCGGCTGAACCATGGGGAATCTTGCGGCGGCGGGGAGAGCTGTCCGATCGCGTACTCAGCGCTCGAGCGATAGTCCAGCAACTCCACGAACTGCGGGTGCTGCGCGAGGGCACGATCGAAGTCTTCCAGCGCGTCCTGGTAGCGCTTCATCCGATAATAGAGCTTCCCGCGGCCGAGGCGGAACTGCCAGAAGTCCGCCGTCGCGAGGCTGCGATTGTAGGCCGCGAGCGCGCCGGCGATGTCCCCCCTGCGTTGCAGCACGTCGCCGCTGTCCCATGCCGCAAATCCGGCCAGGGCCCCGAGGCGGGGGTTGATCGCGGCCAGGAGCTCGGACTCGCGCGCGAGCTCAGCGACCTCAGAGTAGGAGCCGCCCCAACGGGGAACCAAGGTATAACCCAGTTGTGCCCGCAGAATGAACGTGTTCGACTGAATCACGAGTCCCTGTTCGAGCAGACGGCGCGACCGGCTGCCGTCCCCGTCGAACAACGCGTGTTGCATGAGGAGGCGGTAGGCCACGAGGGAGCAGGGATCGCCTTGCAGGGCGATGTCGATGTCGCGGTCGGCGCGAGCAAAGTACCGCGCCGCCCGCGCAAAGTTTTGCTGCGGGGTCTCGCGGGCGTAACGGCCGCCGCGGGCCGCCCAGGCGGACGCCGTATAGTAGGCCGCGCGGGCAAGCCTGGCGGCCGTCGAACCGGGATGGCTTTGCACCCATGCGTCGAGGCGGGGCTCGAGATCCGGCACGGCGGCCTCGAAAGCGGCGTAGCCGTCGAACAGACGGTATTCAACCCGGTAATCGCGCCGGACGGTGTCAGCGTAGGCGTCGAGCAGTTGCTCCAGGCGATTGAACGCCCCGTCCATGAGCATCTGACGGACCGCGAGTCGGTCGGTCGTCGCCAGGGGATAACCGAGATCGGACTCTCCGTCGAGGACCGATCCTCGCACTTGCTCGGCTCGACACCCCGGGGGGACCAGCGGAACACGCTGCGGTCGAGCGGAGCGATCGAGGACCGTGACCAACAGCTCCAAGAAGCGCTGGGTGCGCGGCTTAATCGTGTGAAACTGGTTCCACGCTGCAGTGAAGCGGCCAGCCGTGCAGGTTGGCGGATCGATCACGGCGAGCTCGCCCGGGCGCTGTTGTCGAGCCGTGATCGAGCAACGCCGGGTGCTGAACCGGTGCGACGCAGACGCTGCCCAACCTGTAGCGCTCGCGTTCTCGATAACGACGGTGACGCCGGAAGACGGGACGTAGTCCGCGAGGGCGGCGACGTTGTTCGCATAGACAGATCCGGCGGAGCGGTGCAGATCCTGCGCGATCGCCAGGTCGGCGAGATCGTTCTTCAGCTGAGTCGTAACGCTCTCGTCCCAATCCAGCGGCCCGCTGTTACGGATCCAGCCGAGCACTAAGCCCACGCTGTAGACGCACACCAGCAACAGCATCACGAGGACGGTCCAGCGGTTCATGGGGTGGCGCGTGCGGAAGGCTCCCTTCTGTCCAAGCAACTTCGGATCGCGGGCCCGGCGCCCGGCGGCCAACGTCATTATTTGTTGCACCGATGGCGTCAGTCAATAGCTCGGCGCATCTCGGTGCGGACCGTGGCTCCCGGCACGCAGGTTGCCGTCGTCCGTGTTCTGCTGGACCGCCTGCGCGCGCCCCCCGTCGAGCGTCGCGATCTGCGAACGTGCAATGACGTTCTTGACTTCGCTGAAGTGCATTGAGGCGTCGGGTGGCCCACTGCCATCGGCACCGCGATCTTCACGATGACGATCAGAATCTCGGGGAGGGTGAAGCCACGCTATCCTGGCCGATTCGATCCCGGCGACGGTCGGTCGCGGACCCTCGGGTGTAGCAAAAACACCAAATTACTCAGCCATCCGGTAGAGCCACTGACCGTTATGGCAGTAGAACAACGTCTCAACCCCATCGTAGTAGTCCCGCAATGGCGCGTAGGCGGTGCTGTCCGTCAACCCAAGCTCCCTCCTTGGTGATACCACAGACTGGAAGTCCCGCAGGGAGACACGCACCCCCTGCCCCCTTTGCCCACCTCCGTAGATCGCCAACCCTCCCGGAGGGTTCCACCAATCGAGGGTCTCTGGGCACTTTCCCGGAACACGGGCTGCCGCAT
>DATDFP010000384.1:0-8853 GCA_036522535.1 Gemmatimonadales bacterium | reverse complement strand
CGTGACTCGGCGGCTGGAGCGCGCCGCCGATGCTCGTGACCAGCACGGTCGCGACGAAGGCCGCGATCATCCCGCCCGCCGACCACATCCAGATCTTCTCGTAGAGCGGGACGTTCATGGCGTCACCCCGCCGCGGCGCAGATACACGAACACGTAGACCGCGAACCAGCCGACGACGAACAGCAGCCCGTACAGCGCGATGAGGAACAGCGTCCCCTTCGGGTGTCCCGTCTGAAGCGGAGTCTCGGGAGGCATGTCAGCCTCGCAGTTCGGAAGTGGACGATCCGGGGAGCTCGACCTCGAAGCGGGCGCCGGTCCCGTCTCCGGCGACGTTGGTGGCGCGTACCGTGCCCCCGTGGAGATGCGCGATGGCCGCGACCATCGCCAGCCCGAGGCCGATCCCCGTGCCCCGGCTGCGCGACTCGTCGGCGCGGTAGAACGGCTCGAAGATGTGCGGCAGGTGCTCGGGTGCAATCGCGACACCGGAGTTCTCGACCACGAGGCGCACGCCCGCGTCCGTAGTCCCCGTAACAACCCGCACGCGGCCGCGGGAGGGCGTGAACTTCACCGCGTTGTCGAGCAGTTGCTGAACGATTCGGGTCGCAAGCTCGGGGTCAGTCGAGGCATCGCTCGCCCCTTGGGCGAGACAGGGCTCGATCGCGAGCTCCCGTTCCTCGATCCGGGACTGCAGGGCGTCGAGCGTGGCCTGGACGATCTGGTTCAGGTCCGTGGGGACGCGGCGGACCTGCAAGAGGCCTACCTCCGCGCGGGTGATGAGCAGCAGGTCCTCACTCATCTCCGAGAGACGCTCGATCTCCTCCAGGGCGCTGTGCAGCACGCGCTGGTAGTCGCGGGGGCTGCGTTCGGCACGGAGCGCCACCTCGATCTCACCCCGCAGGGCGGTGAGCGGGGAGCGTAGCTCGTGGCTCACGTCCGCGATGAGGCGGCGCTGGTTCTTGAACGCCACGTCCAGGCGCTCGAGCATCCGGTTGAGCACGGCAACGAGGCCACGATACTCGTCCGTCTCCGCGTGCGCCTCGATCCGCTGGCCGAGCGTGCCGGCCTCGATCCCCGTCGCCTGCTGGGTGATCTCGTACACGGGCCGCACCACGGAGCCCGCAATCCACCAGGCGCCGACGAGCGTCGCACCGGTCCCCAGCACCACCACGCTTGCCAGCACGAGCAGCAGGTCCCGGTGCATCCCCGCCGCCGGGGCGAGCGACGCGACGTAGGCGGCCGCCGCGGCGAGCAGCAGGCCAAGCCCCATCGTCGCCGCGAACCGGACTGCCAGCGTCCGGCGCAGCGACCGGCTCACTCGTCCTCTCGGTCCGGCGACTGGAAGCGAAAGCCAACTCCGCGCACGGTGTGGATCAGCTCGAGATCGGAGGCGTCCTTGAGCTTGCGCCGCAGGTTGCCCACGTGCACGTCCACCACGTTGCTCTCGGGATCGAAGTGCAGGTCCCAGACCTTCTCGAGCAGCTCGGTGCGCCGGATGACCTCCTCCGGCCGCAGCAGGAAATGCTCGAGCAGCTGGAATTCTTTGGGCGTGAGCTCGAGCTTCTTGCCCCTGACCTTGACCTTGTGCTTCAAGCGGTCGAGCTCGACCGGCCCATAGCTCAGCAGCTCGGTGCGGCTCGCGCCGCCGCGCCGGATCAGCGCTCGCACGCGGGCCAGCAGCTCGTCGAACTTGAAGGGCTTGGCGAGATAATCGTCGGCGCCGGCGTCGAGGCCGCGCACCACGTCCTCCGTCGTGTCGCGCGCGGTGAGCATCAGGATCGGCGTCTTCCGCCCCTCGCGCCGCAGCTCCTGCGCGACCTGGAGGCCGTTTTTCTTCGGGAGCATCACGTCGAGCACCAACAGGTCGTACTCGTAAACGTGCGCCAGCGTCGTACCTTCCTGGCCGTCGGGCGCCACATCGACTGCGTATCCCTCTTCGCGCAACCCTTGTTCGATGAAGCCCGCGACCTTCCGATCGTCTTCCACCACGAGAATTTTCATAGGTGCAGGCTAAGCTAGAGGCGTTGAACCGTCTTTAAAGAATTGGTGAAGCAATCTTCATCTGGCGGATGGCGGGCGCAGCGGCAGCGCGAGCGTGAACGTCGCCCCGCCGCCCGCCGTGCCAGCGACGCTCAAGCGCCCGCCCAAGGCCTCCGCGAGCCGGCGCGACACGGGCAACCCCAGGCCGGTCCCGACTCCCGACTGCGGGTCGAACCGCTCGAAGGGCTCGAAGATACGCGAGTGCAGCTCCGGCGGGACGCCCGGGCCGTGGTCCACCACGCTGAAAGACAGGCCGGAATCCGCGGCCTCGACCTGGAGGGCCACGGCCTCCCCCTCCGGGCTGTGCCGGACCGCGTTGGAGAGAAGGTTGACGAGGATCTGCTCTAGCCGCATGGGGTCGGTGCGCAGCGTCGTGGCGCCTTTCGGATACTGGGTCGCGAGCAGAACGCGCTTGGCCTCGGCCGCGGGCTGAACACTCACCACGGCGCGTTGCACCGCGGCCTGGATCTCCACCTCGCGCCATACCGGTCGGACCTTCCCGGCGTCGAGCCGGGTGAGATCCAGGAAATTGTTGAGCAGCTTGATGGTGTGCTCGGCGCCCTCGTATACCTCCCGCGCCGCCCGGGCGTTGCTCTCCGGCGACTTGCCGCGCACCAGCCGCTCGGCCCAACCGTACACCCCGGTCAGGGCATTGCGCAGCTCGTGGTTCATCATCGCGAAGAAAAGGTCGCGCTGGCGCTGCATCGCCTGGATCTGGCCGACGAGCCGCTGGCTCTCGTCGTGCAGCCGCGCGTTCTCGACGGCGACCGCGGCGTGCGCCGCCAGCAGGACGGCGATCGCCTCGTCCTCGTGATCGAACTCTTTCGCCCCGATCTTCTCCGTGAGGTACAGGTTGCCGAACACCTCCCCGCGGCTCCGGATCGGAACCCCAAGGAACGATTTCATCGGTGGATGGTGGGGTGGAAAGCCGTACCGCTTCGGGTGGCGGTTGATATCGGCCGCGCGGATCGGCTTTGCCTCCCGGATGACGAGACCGAGCAACCCGCGTCCGCGCGGCAGGTCACCGATGCGTTCGCGCAGCTCCTGGGATATCCCCGAGGTGACGAACTCGCTCAGGGACGTCCCGTCGGGAGCGAGCACTCCGAGCGCCGCGTAGCGCGCACCGACCACGTCCCGCGCCGAGTCCACGATCCGCTGCAGCACGTGCGCGAGCGAGTGCTCGGAAAAGATGGCGACCCCGGCGGACAAGAGGTGCTCGAAGCGGTGCCGCACTCGAGACGCTTCGGCCACACCCTTCCGGGGCGCTCGGGAGGATGGCTTCTTCGGCAACCGTACCTCGCTGCTGGCGGAGACCCGAAAGACAATATGACGGCTCGCACGCGGAAGCTAGCCGATTGCGGGGTTGAGCGGGCTCCAAGCACGCGCAGGGCGATGCGAGATGTCCGGCTCAATGCGCCATCCCGGCAACCTGCTGCGGAGCGCCCACCTGTATCAGGCCGACCGCCCCTTTGGCGGCATCGGCGAAGGAGTGCGTCACGAACGCGTACGTGCCCTCACCACTCGCGTCCTTGTCGAACATGGTCTCGAACACGGCCCCGCCGCCGGCGGGAATCGCGAAAGTCTGGACGCTGGAGAGCGCGTGGGACGGATCGCCGTCGGGATAGACCCTGTTGAACACCGCGCCCACGATGTGGAAGTCCGATGTGAAGCTCGGGCCCGCGTTCACCACGAACAGGCGCACTCGGTCACCCACGTTGACCGTGAGCGGGTGCTCCTGGTACTGGAACGCTCGCCCGTTGAAGACCACGTAGCTCGCCTCGCGCTGGAGAGCCTGCTTCCAGTTCGGCTGTCCCGGGAGCGCGCCCTCGCCCCCCTCCACGTAGAACTCGCTCTGCACGATGACGAATTCCTTGTCCACCTTGCCGGGCCAGCCCCGCTGCGGGTCCACGATGATCGGCAGGTACATCCCCTGCATGAGGTGCAGGAGCACGGGCGGCGTGCCGCAGTGGACGAGGTAGGCGCCCGGGTCGCGCGCGGTGAACTCGAAGGAGAGCGAGTCGCCGGGCACAATCGTGCGGAACGCCTTGTTCATGGGGATCCGCGCCGCGTGGAAGTCGATCGAGTGCGGCATCGACGCCTCGTTCACGAGACGGATGCGCACCAGGTCACCCTCGCGCACCCGGATCACGGGACCCGGCGCGGTGCCGCCGAATGTCCACCCTTTGTAGGTCACGCCGTTCGCGATCTCGCTCGTCGCATCGCGAATGGGAATTCGGAACTCCTTCACGGGCGCGCTGGACGCCGGCGCGAGCCGAGCGTCATAGACAGGCTGCGTGGCGCGCGGTGTGCTTGCGAAGTCCGTGACCGCGGCCCGTGGTGGGCCGGAAACGCTCACCGCGGCCCCCGACGCCAGGGCGATCCCCACCGCCGCGCTGATCAGAACCTTGCTGTTCATCATCCGCTCCTTGTCTCTCTAGGGGCGCCCGGCGCCCGACACATGTTGTCTGCAGGTAACGGGACGAAGTATCGCCAAGACTTCATGAAGAGAGCCGGATAAGCCAATGAAGACCTCTTCGGTCTTCATGTCGTGAGGAATCCCTCTGTCGGATCTCAACGTGCCTTCACACAACGGGCGCGATGTTTCCTCCCAGGTTATACGCACGGACTTCTGGATCAGGAGGCGGCTTTATGTCATGGAACCCCATCGTGGTCGGCGTGGATGCCTCGGCGGAGGCGGCGGGGGCGGCAGCGTTCGCCGCGCGCGCCGCGGAGCGGGCCGGCACGAGCTGCCAGCTGGTCCACGCGACTCGTGACGCGTTCGCGTCTCTCCAGGCGCCCGAACTCGGTCGCTACCGGCGCGCTCTCAGCGACGAAGCACGGAACACGGTGCGGAAAGCCCTGCGAGACAAGGTGTCCGCGAAGCTCCTCGACGAGTTCATCGTGGACCTGGGGCCGACGGCCGCCGTGCTCAAACAAGTGGTGGCGCGCCGGCACGCCGAGCTCGTGATTCTGGGCGGAAAACACCACTCGGCCCTCGGGCGCTGGTTCGGCGGCAGCACGAGCCTCAGCGTGGCCCGTACCACCCAGGTCCCCGTGCTCGTCACCGCCGGCACACCGGCTGAGATCCGACGCGTGCTGGTCGCCGTCGATCTCTCGGGCGCCGCCCGGCCGACGCTCGCGGCCGCGGAGCGCTACGCCGCGCTGTTCGGCGCCGAGCTGCGCGCGCTCAGCGTGCTCGAGCCGCTCCCCGTCGTCCCGGAAATGACGCCAGCGTACGACGCGACCGAGTTCTACGCGATGACGGAGGAGCTCCTGAAGCGAGACATCTGGTCGTTGATTCGCACCAAGGGCGTCGAGAAGGTGACGCGTCACGGCCTGGCGGTGGAGACGATCCTGCGGGAGGCCGCCGGGTGGGGGGCCGACCTGCTCGTGGTCGGCTCGCACGGCAGGAGCTGGGTCGAGCGCGTGCTGGTGGGAAGCGTGACCGAGCGGTTGCTCAACCACCTCCCGACCTCGCTGGTGGTGGTGCCGGTGTCCGCGGCAGCGGAGGCGGTCGAGCCGGCAGCCGGCCACGTCGCCGCGAACGTCGCATTGAGCGAGACCGATGGGTCGACGTTGAGCACGCCCATGCAGTTCGGGCCGACCATGCGCAGCCCCGAGCTGCGGACCAGCCGGCGCAGGCGACCCTGCGCCGCCCGGCCCTCGACCGAGGCCTCGGCGAAGCCCGATGAAATGACGACGACGACGCGGACGCCGGCGGCGGCGCAGTCCGCGACGACCTCTTCCACGCCCGCTGCGGGCACGGTGATGACGGCCAGGTCCACCCTCGCGCCGACGGCGCTCACGCTCGGGTAGCACACGAGCCCCGCGATTTCCTGCGCCGCCGGGTTGACGGGGTAGATGGGGCCTCGGAAGCCGCAGCGCTTGAGATTCTCGAGAACGGCCCGGCCGATCGTCCCCTCGCGCCGGGAGACGCCGACCACCGCGACTGACGTGGGCTCAAAGAACACCCGGACGCTCTCGGCCGCGGCCCTTTGCTCGCGCGCGATGCTCGCCTGGAGGAACCGCTCCGTCTGCGCCGTCGGGAACACGACGTGGAAGGCCTCCCCGTTCGCGGTCTGCCTCACGGCGAAGCCGCTCTCGGCGAACACCTTCAACATCTCGACGTTTTCGGCGAGGACCTCGGCCTCAAACTCCTGAACGCCGTTGGCTCTGGCGATCAGGGCCAGGTGCTCGAGCAGCAGCGTCCCGATGCCCCGGCCCTGGTGTTCGTCGGCGACCGTCACCGCGAACTCGGCGCGTGAGCTCCCGACGGGCTGGGGGGCGCAGCACAGGAAGTGCGCGACCCCGATGATCTTATCCTGCCCCTCCTCTCGATGGATCGCAGCAAGGCCCACGCGAGTATGGAAGTCGAGCTCCGCCATCTCGGCGAGCTCGGATTCCCGGAGCGGGCGTTTCACGCCGAAGAAACGCAACCAGCTAGACTCCGGACTCAGCCGCCGGAACAGCTCCTCGAGCAAGGGCTTGTCCGCCGGCCGGAGCGCCCGGATCACCACCGACTCGCCGTCTCGCAGCACGGCCGGCTCAAGGTACTCACGCAGTTGAGCAGGACTCATCGCGCCGCCTCCGGGCCCGGCGTGATACCACCCCCTACCGCCGCTTACCGCCCCTTACCGCCCCCCTACGTCGCCCGTGTGAGCTGGAGGAGCGTGATCTCGGAGGGCGCGCCCAGTCGGAGCGGCGGACCCCAGTAGCCCGTGCCCCGGCTCACGTACAGCCACATTTCCTCGAGCCGGTGCAGTCCCGCGACGAACGGCTCGAACAGGCGCACCAGCAGGTTGAACGGGAAGTATTGGCCGCCGTGCGTGTGGCCGGAGATCTGCAGGTCGAACCCCGCGGCGCGCGCGGCGAACGCGCTCTTCGGCTGGTGCGCGAGCAGCACGCACACGTCGCTCGCGGGCGCGCCCGCAGCGGCCGCCGCCGGATTGGAGGCGTGCCCGGGCACGAGCCGGCTCGCCGAATGGTCTGTGACGCCGGCGAGGAGCAGCCGGCCCGCGCCGCGCTGGATCACCCGGTGCGTGTTCACCAGCGCGCTGAAGCCGAGGCGTTCGATCTCGCGCACCCAACCCGTCGCGTCCCAGTAGTACTCGTGGTTTCCCGTGACGAAGAACTTCCCGTGCGGCGCCTCGAGCCGGGCGAGGGGCGCGACTTCGTCGCGCAGCGCCGGGACGAGCCCATCCGCCACGTCGCCCGTCAGCGCGATGAGATCGGGCCCGAGCGCGTTGGTTTGCGCCACCACCCGCTCGACGAAGTCTCGCTTCAACGTCGCCCCGACGTGCAGATCCGAAAGCTGGACGATGCGGAACCCCTCGAGGTCGCGCGGCAGATTCGCGATCGGCACGTCGACCCGGACGATGCCGGGCCAGCGCGCGCGCCAGGCGCCCGCCACGGTCAGCACGACCGCGCCGCCCAGCACGAAGACGCTCAGCACGCGCGGCGCCACCCACGACCCGGCGTGCAACACGTCCGCGGCGAGCGTGAACACGATGAGCAGCGACGACAGGCCCATCGCCAGGAACCCGGTCCATTCCAGAGCCGTGCGGAACGGCACCCGCTGCATCCGACCCGCGAAGAGGGCCGCGAACGGCGCCAGCGCGAGAAGCAGCACGCCGGCCCACGCGAGGCCGAGCGACACGGCACCGAGCCCCGCGCCACCGAGCAGCCGGACCCCGACGTACACGTGCAGCAGGGCCCACACCCCCCCGATCCCGAGGAGGCGCCTCGCCATGCCCCTGCGTAGCCGATTGGCCATCTCAGTCCGTCCTGCGCTCGCGACGTGAATGCAGTACGCCAAGGGGCACCGGTGAGGTTCCCGAGGCGGTCATGGACACCAGCCTCTGGCATTATTTAGCTATGCTAATAACGTTGGGGTGCGATGGCTGTTGGCGCAGGTGCCCCGGAGCAGGTCGCCGACCGGCTGCACTCGGCGGCAGTCACTCTGCTGCGCCGGCTGCGCCGGGAGGATGCCGGGCTCGCGATCGGGCCGGCGCGGACCTCCACGCTCGCCGTCCTCGTGTTCGCAGGGCCCAAGACCATGGGGGAGCTCGCGGCGATCGAGCAGGTCCGGCCGCCGACCATGAGCCGCATCGTGGCCGCCCTCGAGGCGGATCTGCTCGCTCTCCGCGAGTCCGACCCGGACGACCGCCGCGCCCAGCGGGTGCGAGCCACGACGCTCGGCAGGCGCGTCGCGTACCGCGACCGCGAGCGCCGCGTCGGGGTGCTCACCGAACGCTTGCGCGCGCACTCCGCCGAGGAAATCGCGCTCCTCGACCGCGCCGCCGAGTTGATCGAGCGGCTCGCCCGCTAGAACGCGAGGCCCTTGCGGATCGAGAGCCCCCAACGGCTTCCGGCGACGCCCTGACCGAACCGGTATCCGATCGCGATTTCGCTCACGTCACCGCGCACGGCGCGCGTCGGCCCGAAGCGCAGCGACAGCCCCACATCGCCGCCGAACCGGCGCCGCTCGGTTGGGATGGCCAGGTCTCGGAACCCTTCCGCGTACCACGCGCCCCCATAGTCCAAGAACGGCGCCACGCCGAGGCCGACCAGGCCCCACAGCTCGTCGCTCAGGAGCACGCGGTCCTCCACCACGAGCCACACCATGCGCGTCCCGGTGAGCTGGTGGATGCCGAAGACCCGCGGCCCCCTTTGGAGGAGCCACAGGTCGAACTCGGACCCCGGGTTCGGGCGGCGCAGGGCGCGCCCTTCGAAGTGGGCGAGCAGAGTCTGACGGGGCAGGTTCTGGCTCGCGACGGTCAGGCTCCCCGCGACGCGCCCAGAGTCGAGTCCGTCGGC
>DATDFP010000383.1:0-23929 GCA_036522535.1 Gemmatimonadales bacterium | reverse complement strand
AGGGGGGGCACGCGCTGGGTCCGCACGAGCCACGAGGCGAGCGCCGCGAAGGTGCTGAGCACGAACGCGGCGAAAACGAGGTAGCGGAGGTAGGTGTGGACCTGGAGCATCACGGCGCGAACACCTCTACGGCGTCGGTCTGCGCGAGTCCCGGTCTCGGCCCTCCGCCGATCACGTAGATGCTTGCGCCGACGGTGGCGGCGCCGAGACCGTGGCGAGCGGTGGGCAAGGAGGGCGCCGTGGTCCACCGGTCGGTCCCCGGGTCGTAGACCTCGTGATTCGAGAAGACCGACGATCTCGTTTCTCCTCCGAAGGTGTGGACTCTCCCGGCGAGGACGGTCGAGGCGAGCCCGCCGCGCCGGCTCGGCATGCGGGACTTCGCCATCCAGCGATCGGTGGCCGGGTCGTAGGCCTCTACGACGTCGTAGTTCAGGTCGGGATCGAGCGGGCGCCCACCAATCGCGTACAGAGTCCGGCCCACCGAGACCGCGGTGAGGTGATCGCGCGGCGTAGGGATCGCGGCCGCGTTGCGCCAGCGGTTCGTGGCGGGATCGTAGATCGCCGTCGAATCAACCAGCCTCCGTCCTACCCCAAAACCGCCCACCACCACGAGCTTTCCGCTCACGACTCCCACCGCGGACGCTCCGCGGGGCGCGGGAAGCGGCGCCCGGGACTCCCAGCGGTTCTCGTCGTCACGGTAGATCCACAGCGTACTCTCCGGGACGAACGTCGCCTCGGCGAGTCCGCCGACCGCGTAGAGCGTGTCGCCGGCGGCGGCGAGCGGCATGTGGTGGCGCGCCGCCGGGAGGTCGGCGACCCGCTCCCATCGATTCGCGACGGGATCGTAGCGGAACGCCGCGCGGGTGGGCGCTCCGGTTCGGTCGAAGCCTCCCGCCACGTAGATCCTGCCGTGCAGCACGGCGGCGGAGAGCTCCTGCACCGGCTCGGGGAGCGGCGCGGCCGCAAACCAGCGGCCATCTCCCTGGTTCACGGCAAGGCAGGCGAGGAGCGCAAGAGCGGGGAAAGACATGGACGTTGACCCGCAGTTGACGGTTCCAAGGCAAGCTAACCGTGCCATGACCAGACTCGCAAAGGTGAGTACGGCCTCGCTCGTGGAACGGTTCGAGCGGCGGATCCTGATGGTCCGCGGCGAGAAGGTGATGCTCGACAGCGACCTGGCAGAGCTGTACGGAGTTGCGACAAAGACGCTTAACCGCGCGGTACGACGGAACCGTGAGCGCTTCCCGCGGGACTTCATGTTCGAGTTGAGAGCCCAGGACCTGGCACTTTTGAGGTACCAATTTGGCACCTCAAACGCAGGGCGCGGCGGAAGGCGGTATCGGCCGCTTGTATTCACAGAGCAGGGAGTCGCGATGCTGTCGAGCGTATTGCATAGTGACCGCGCGATTCAGGTGAACGTCGTGATCATGCGCGCGTTCGTCCGGCTCCGGCAGCTCCTGGCGACGCATCGCGACCTCGCTCGTAAGCTCGACGAGCTCGAGCAGAAGTACGACAATCGGTTCGCCGTGGTGTTCGTCGCGATTCGGAGGCTCATGGCGCAGCTGGACCCGCCGCGCCGCCGCATCGGGTTCTAGTCGGCGAACGCCGCCGCGACGATCCGCGCCTGCTCGGCCTGGTGCGCGGCGGGGTAACCTTCCGCCGGGCTCGACCGCTCGGGCCGGCCGATATCGCGCACCGTCACACTCGGACCGACGAGCTCACGCAGGTACGGCAACATGAACTTCTGCGGCCCCATGTTGCGCGGCTCTTCCTGCACCCAAACGATCTCCGCGATCTTGGTATAGCGCTTCAGCAGGGCCGCCACCTCGGCGGCCGGGAAGGGATAGAGCAGCTCCACGCGCCCGACGGCGACGTGGGAGGCCCGGGCGCGCTCGGGGGAGAGCACGAGATCGTAGTACACTTTGCCGCTGCACAGCACGAGGCGCGCGGCGTCGCGGCGGGATTCTCCCTCAGGGTCGTCGATCACCGGCCGGAACGGTCCCGCCGCGAGGTCCTCGAGCCGGGAGCTCGCCTGCGGCAGCCGCAGCAGGCTCTTGGGTGTGAACAGGACCAGCGGCCGTAGCTCGGGGTGGCGGGCCTGGCGGCGCAGCAGGTGGAAGTACTGCGCCGGGGTCGAGCAGTTGGCGATACGGATGTTCCCGTCGGCGCCGAGGGCGAGGAAGCGCTCGATCCGGGCGCTCGAGTGCTCGGGGCCCTGGCCCTCGTAGCCGTGCGGGAGGAGCAGCGTGAGGCGGGAGGTCTGACCCCACTTCGCGAGCCCCGCGATGATGAACTGGTCGATGATCACTTCGCCGCCGTTCGTGAAGTCTCCGAACTGCGCTTCCCAGAGCACCAGCACATCGGGGGCCGCAGCGGCGTAGCCATACTCAAACCCGAGGCACGCGAACTCGGACAACGGGCTGTTGTGCAGCTCGAACGGCGCCCGCGCGCTGGCGAGGCTCTGGATGGGCGCGTAGCGGCGGCCGTCCGCCGCATCGTGCAACACCAGGTGCCGCTGGCTGAATGTGCCCCGCTCGGTGTCCTGCCCGGTGAGCCGGATCGCGGTTCCTTCGGCCAGGAGCGAGGCGAACGCGAGCGCCTCGGCGTGCGCCCACTCGATCGCGCCTTGCGTCAGCGCGGCGCGCCGTCGTTCGAGCTGCTTCTGGAGCTTGGGGTTGATGGTGAACCCCGCCGGCACGGCGAGGAGCTGCTCGTTCAAGCTCGACAGCAATTGCGGCGCGACCCGCGTGTCGGGCTCCGCGATCCCGGGGCGGCCGCCGGACATGCGTTGCGGCTCCTCTCCCCTGGATTCCTCTGAAAGGTGCGCCTTCAAGGACTGGGCGATCTCGGCAAGCCTCTGGTAGAGGCGCTCCGCTTCGGCGTCGGCCTCGGCCTGGGCCAGGACGCCCTCTTGCGCGAGCTGCTCGGCGTAGCGCTGGCGCACGGTCGGCGTCTGCCTGATCCGCTCGTACATGACCGGCTGCGTGTACGCCGGCTCGTCGCCCTCGTTGTGCCCGTGCCGGCGGTAACCCACGAGGTCGATCACCACGTCGCCGTGGAACTTGTCGCGGTACATCACGGCGAGCCGCGCCGCCGCAAGGCACGCCTCGGGATCGTCGGCGTTCACGTGGATGATCGGCGCGTCGAAGCCCTTGGCGAGGTCGCTCGCGTAGTCGGTGGAGCGCGCCTCCCTGGGGTCGGTCGTGAAGCCGAGCTGGTTGTTCGCAATGAGGTGAATCGTCCCGCCCGTCGAGTAGCCCTTGAGCCGGGCGAGGTTGAAGGTCTCGGCCACGACCCCCTGCGCGGCGAAGGACGCGTCACCATGGATCAGCAGCGGCACCGCCACCGTCCCGTCGTGGATCGGGTCCTTGCCGCGGCGGTTGGTCTGGTTGGCGCGCGCCCGGCCCTCGACCACGGGATTCACCGCCTCGAGGTGGCTCGGGTTCGGCGCGAGGGTGACGTTGACCGGCTTGCGGGACGCCGTCTGGTAGACGCCATCCGCACCGTGGTGGTACTTCACGTCGCCCGTACCCCCCTCGGGCGTGAGGGTCTCTTCTACGGGTCGCCCGCCCTCAAATTCGGCGAAGATCGTCTCGTACGAGAGCCCGACGATGTGGGCGAGCACGTTCAGCCGCCCCCGGTGCGCCATCCCGAGCACCACCCGCCGCGCGCCGCTCGCGCCGCACAGCTCGATCGTCTCGTCGAGCATTGGCACGAGCACGTCGAGCCCTTCGATCGAGAACCGCTTCTGGCCGAGGTAGGCCTTGTGGAGGAAGCGCTCGAGCGTCTCGACCTGCGTGAGCCGGGCGAGGAGGTTGCGCTTCTGCTCCACCGTGCGCGGTTGCTTGTGCTGTCCCGATTCGATGACCTGACGCAGCCACAGGCGCTCCTGGTGGCTGCCGATGTGCTCGACCTCGTAGGCGATCGTGCCACAGTAGGTCTTGTGGAGCTCGGGGTACGCCTCGGCGAGCGTCCTCCCCGGGACGTAGATCCGCAGCACCTCGGCCGGGATCCCTGCCATGATCTCGGGGGTCAGGCCGAGCTGGCCCGGATCGAGCGCCGGGTCGCCTGGGGGCTCCGAGCCGAGCGGGTCGAGGCGCGCCGCCATGTGCCCGAAGTGGCGGAAGGCCTTGACCAGCGACATGGCAGCGGCGACGTGCTTCAGTTCATCGGGATGCGGGATGGGGGATGGGGGAGGCGTCGGCTCCAGGATGGTCACGCTTCCCGCATCCCGCATCCCGCCTCCCGGCAGTTTCAGGCTCTCGAACACCGCCTCGTAGAAACGCTCCTCGCCGTTCAGCAGGCCGTCGAGCCGGCGCAGGAAGAGTCCCGACTCCGCCCCCTGGATGATGCGGTGGTCGTAGGTGCTCGTGAGCATCATGGTCCTGGCGGGCCCGGCGCCGCGGATCGCGCCTGTGGCGATGATCGAGCCCTGGCCCTTCATCAGGCGCGGGACCGACGCGATGGTGCCGATCGTGCCGGGGTTGGTGAGCGTGATCGTAGCGCCCGCAAAGTCGTCGGGAACGAGCTTGTTGGCTCGCGCCTTGTCAACCAGCGTCTCATAGGCCGCGCGGAACTCGGCGAAGCTCAGCCGGTCGGCCCGCTTGATGACCGGTACGACGAGCGCGCGGCTCCCGTCCTTCTTCTCCACGTCCACCGCGAGACCGAGGTTCACGCCCCCCGGATCGACTCGGTGCGGCTTGCCGTCCACCTCCTGGAAGGCATGCGTCATCACGGGGAGCTGGCGCGCCGCCTGCACGAGCGCGTAGCCGATGAGATGGGTGTAGGAGACCTTCTTCCCGCTCGCAGCGAGTTGCGCATTGAGGTCCCGGCGCCGAGCGTCCAGCACGTCGACCGCAATCTCTCGGAACGATGTGGCCGTCGGGACGGACAGCGAGTCCGTCATGTTCTGAACCAGCCGGGCGGCGGGACCGGTGATCGGCGTGAGACCGGGATGCGGGAGGGGGGATGCGGGATGCGTAGGCTTCGCCGGCAGAACGCTTGCCGCATCCCGCATCCCGCTTCCCGCTTCCCGCTGCAGGTCCTCGCGGCTCGTCGGGATCACGGGAAGCTCGGCGACCTTACCGTTATCGAATAGGTTTCGCCATTCTTCGCCGACCGAGGCGGGATCGCGCAAGTACTGCTCGTACATCACCTGCACGAAGGCGGCGTTGTGGGTGCCGAAGACGAACTCGCTCACGGCTGAAAATCTAACTACTATAGACGTCAGACATCAGACGTCAGACATCAGACGTTCTGACCTCTGTCTGATGTCTGACGTCTGATGTTTGATGCCCAGGTACCAGTCCATGTTCCGCCTCCGCTTCGTCGTACTTGGCCTGCTGCCTCTTGCTTCCACTGAAGCCCAGAGTTCGCGTCACTTGCGCGAGGAGCTTGCGGCGCGAATCACCCGGGCGCCCGCCACGGCGGTCGGTGTCTATTACCGCAACCTCGCGCGCCCCGACTCGATCCTCATTGGCGCGAACCTGCGTCTCCATGCGGCGAGCACGATGAAGGTGCCGGTGATGATCCAGATCTTCCGGGACGCGGACGCCGGGCTGTTGCGGCTCGATGACTCGGTCCCGGTCCACGCGACGTTCCCGTCGCTCCTCGACGGCTCACCGTTCGACGTGGACAGGGCCGACGACTCGGACAGCACCCTGTACTTGCGGCTGGGCGGCAAAACATCGGTCCGCGAGCTGCTCGAGCTCATGATCACACGCTCGAGCAACCTTGCGACCAACCTCCTGATCGAGCGCGTCGGGGCGGAGCGCGCACAGCGGACGGCCCGGTCCCTTGGCGCCTGGTCGATCCACGTGCTCCGCGGCGTGGAGGACGGCAAGGCCTATCGGGCCGGCTTGAACAACACGACGACGGCGCGGGACCTGGGTGTGCTGCTCGCCGCGATCGCGCAGGGCCGGGCGGCGAGCCCCGCCTCGTGCGGCGAGATGCTCGCCATCCTCGGCCGGCAGGAATTCAACGAGGGGATCCCGGCCGGGCTGCCGGCCGGGACTCGCGTGGCGCACAAGACGGGGTGGATCGGTGAGGTCGTCTACCACGATGCCGCGATCGTGTACCCGCCCCGGAGTGGAAGCTACGTCCTGGTCGTCCTCACGGGCGGGATCCGAGAGGACAGCGTCGCGCATAATCTGGTCGCGGATCTGTCGCGGATGGTGTACGAGGGGGCGTCCCCGTAGGCGTCACTGTTCCGTTTCAAGAGTTGCCACGGTACCTGCAACCAGGGTCCTCACCCCCTGGCCCCCTCTCCCTTCGGGAGAGGGGGAACTCACGAACTCACCCCCACCTCCCGCAGGTCAGGGCGACGGGGAGCGTCGCAGGACGAGTCCGGCCCAGACGCTGAGAAGCCCCGCCGCGACCGTGATGAGGATGTAACCAGGGTCAGTCGCGAAATGCGGTTCGGCGACCATCCGCCAGAGATGAGCCAGGACGAGCAGGCCAAAGATGACGCCGGTAGTAATTACGTAGGCTCTCATGGGCATACTGTAGGTGAAGAGAATGGTCCGTCATCGCTTCAAGGATATCTGTTCGCGGCTGAAGCCGCGCCTCCGCCGCGCGCATCACATTCTACTGAGGTCCCGACGTGGATTGAAATTGGACGCCCTGAAGGGCGCCCTCGGCCCACGCGCGTCCTGAAGGACGCTGGTGCGCCGTCGTCCTTCAGGACGGACCCCGCAGCTCTGGGCCGGGCGTCAGCCCGTGCGATCACCGGACACCAACACCTCGACGACTTCGGTCAGCATCCATGCACCCGGATTTCCTCCACGCGCATCGCTGTCGGAATTGTATCACGGACAACGCGACACCCCTGACGAATCGACGAAACGGTCTGCCCGACGCGCAGCGGACCGACGCCCGTGTTCCGGATTACGTGGCTGGTACAGCGCCCTTGGGTCGGCACGGCGCCGGTCAACGCCACCAGTCCTACTCCGGCGATCGCCTTAAGACAGCGCATTACTCCCCCTCCCGTTCCAGCTTTCGCGGCTAATCCTTGTACGGGTCGAACTCGTTCTCACCCGCCATCACGACGATGACGGGCGTGAGCGTGTGCAGCACGGAGACGGTGTCGCCCTGCGCCGCCAGCACGTCCCCTAGCCGCCGGTAGGCGTGCGGCGATTCGTCCAGCCCGCCGCCGCGCAGAATGACGCCCTTGCCGCCGACCCAGTCGTGCAGCATCTCCCACGACACCTTGCCCGGCCGGATCACCTCCCCGGTCTTCCGGTTCACCTTCCCGCGCGCCTCGGTGCGAGACATCACGCGACCCGCCCCGTGCACCGTGGAGTACAGCGACGCGCGCTGCAGCTCCGAATCGTGACGCGCGCCCTCCACGATCACCGCGTCGTCGCCCATCGAGCCGCCGACGAACCCCTTCTGGCCCGGAAACGCGGGCGTCGCGCCCTTGCGGACGACGACGTATTCCCGCCCATCGTGCGTCTCCTTCCAGGCGAAGTTGTGGTGGTTGTGCACGAGCTCCAGCTCCTCGCCGCCAAGAATCTCGACGACCTTCCGCGCGACCCACTCCCGCCCGGCGTAGGCGTAGCGGCCGGCGAGCGTCATGAGCTCCCAGTAGTCGTGGCCCAGCGGCTGCTCGAGCGCGAGCAGTACCTCGGCCTCGGGCACGCGCTCGCCCCACTGCTTGCCCTGCGACAGGGAGAGGAACCCCGAGGCCACCGTGTGCCCGAGGCCCCGGCTGCCGAAGTGCACGCCCACCCAGATCTCCGCGTTCTCGTCGGCGAAGACGTCCACGTAGTGGTTGCCGCCGCCCACGGTGCCGAGCTGGTTGCGCGCCTTGGCCCGCAGGCTGTCACGCTCGTGCCGACCCGGCACCGCGTCCCAGGCCGAATCCTCGAACAGCGGGTGATCGACCGGTGCGTCGTCCGCGCGGTTGGTGCGGCCCACCCCGAACGAGAGCGTGCGCTGAACCTCGTCCGCCAGGAGTTCGAGATCCCGGCGGGTATACTCGTCCAGCCGGCGGTTCGTCCGGATCGCCGCGTTGCCGCACGCGATGTCGAAGCCCACGCCGACGACGCTCACCTTGTCCCGGTACGCCGCGACCCCGCCGATCGGCATCACGTAGCCGAGGTGGCCGTCCGCCATGAGCGCGACGCGCTCCGCGCGGCTCGCCACGTCCTTGAGCTGGGCGAGCGTCTTCTCATCGTGCGCGCCGAAGATGACCGGCTCGTTCATCGTGTCACCACCTTCCTTTGGGAGGGTGCGAAAACCCCTCAAGAGCCCCGACAAGGATCGATTGGACGCCCCGAAGGGCGCTTGTGTATCCGTGCGTTGAAACGCCGGCTCGGCTCAAGGCGCGGGTCTTTAACATGTGCCCCCCCAAGGGTACCGCTCGTGCCGCCGGCGGACGCGGGGCCGCCTGCCGGAACCCCAACGGGAGTCGCGTTCTCGTGGGGCCCGCCGAAGCGCACACCCGGCCGCTGGTGGCACGAACGTCTCTTGCACACACACGAGAGGACGGTTTGTGAAAGAGCTCCCTCAAACACGTCGCCCCGCCTGGCATCTCGCGTTGCGCAGGCGGGGCGATTCGTGGCTCCCGCTAGGGACCCCTGAAGAAGGCGGACCTAGGGTCGCATCCGCTTTCCGGGGCAGCGCAACGTGCAGCTCGTATCGAGGCGTCCAAACGCGGGCCGAGCACGCGACGGCGCCAGCCTGGTTGGAAGCATGGCCGCTCGCGTGGCCGGGCAGGCGCGATGAAGCGCCGGGCGACGGCTCAATCTGGGTGACATGGTCAGGACCATCGGTCGCTAGACCTCGATGACCGCGGGTGCGTCACACCGCCTCTGTCCCGGAAACAAAAAATCGCGCCGCCGGCGGTTTGCACCGCTCTGGGACGCGACTCCCGGGGCATCAAGATGCCGTGGAAGGCGGCACCAGTCAAGCCCGGGCCTGACCGCCGTCCAGCACTTCGCGAACCTTGCGAGCGAGAGCGTCTGGTGTGAAGGGCTTTTGCATGAAGGCGGTCCCGGGATCGAGGACGCCTTGCCGGGCCACGGCCTCGTCCGAGTAACCGGAAATGTAAAGCACGCGCAGCGCAGGACGGACTGGGGTCAGCCGGTGCATCAGCTCGCGACCGCTCATCTCGGGCATCACGACGTCGGTGAGCAGGAGGTGGATCGGGCCGTCGTAGAGCGCCGCCATTTGCAGCGCCTCACGGCCCCCCGCGGCGACGAGCACCGTGTACCCAGCCTGCTCGAGCACCTTGCGGGCGAGGCTGCGAACCAGGTGCTCATCCTCGACGAGGAGCACTGTCTCGGTGCCCTCGGCGGGCGCCGTGATGGAGCGGGGGCCCCCGACCGGCTCGGCCGCCGCATCGACACGTGGCAGGTAGATCCTGAACGTGGTGCCCTGGCCCGGCGCGCTCTCGACCGTGACGTGGCCCCCGCTCTGCCGTGCGATCCCGTACACCGTGGCGAGGCCAAGGCCGGTCCCCTTGCCGTGGGGCTTGGTTGTGAAGAAGGGCTCGAAGACGTGCGCCTGTGTTTCGGGGTCCATGCCGGTGCCGTTGTCGGTCACCCGAAGCATGACGTAGCGCCCGGGCGGGACCTCGCCGTGAATCGTTGCAGTCCCTTCGGCCAGCTCGACATTTGCCGTCTCGATGGTCAGCCGGCCGCCGGCTGGCATCGCGTCGCGCGCATTGACCGCCAGGTTGACCAGCGCCTGCTCGATCTGGGCCGCATCGGCACGGACGGCGCCGACGTCTTGTGCGAGGGCGGACACGAGGTCGACGTCCTCACCGATCAGCCGCCGGAGCATCTTGCTCACCTCTCCGACCAACTGGTTCAGGTCGAGGACCTTCGGCTGCAACACCTGCCGCGCGCTGAAGGCGAGGAGCTGGCGAATCAACACCTGGGCGCGCGCCGCCGCGTCCCGGATGATGTCCAGTTCCTCTCGCTTTGGGGCGTCGGGGGGCGTGTCGAGCAGGAGCAGCTCAACGGAGCCGAGAATCGCCGTGAGCACGTTGTTGAAATCGTGGGCGATGCCTCCCGCCAGCCGCCCCACGGCCTCCAGCCTCTGCGACCGCTGGAGCTGCTGCTGCAGGCGCTGGTGCTCGCGCCGCACGGCGGCGTCCGCAACCGCTCGCAGCACGGCGGGCGCGAGTCGCTGGAGCCGGTCCTTCATGATGTAATCCGTCGCGCCGGCTTTCATCGCCGCAACGGCCGCATCCTCGCCCACGCTTCCCGTCACCACGATGAAAGGGATGTCCTGCCCGTGTTCCTGGAGCACCGTCAATGCGGCGGGTACGTCGAACCCCGGGAGGTTGTAATCGCCGAGCACCACGTCCCACGCCTGCCGCGCGAGCGCCTCGCGCATGGCCGCGGCGCTCTCCACACGCTCGTACGCCGGCGCGAACCCCCCGGCACGGAGCGCCCGGAGCATGAGCTCCGCGTCGGCTGCCGAGTCCTCCACGAGGAGGACTCGGACGACGGTCATCGGGTCAGCCTCGCGGCTGATAGGCGGGGCGGCCAAGTGGCGTCCCGTCCCTAAGTATTGCTCGCGCGAACGGCTCTTACCTCCGCGGGGGCGTGAAGCGGGCAGGGCGCGCCTGTAATAGACCTGCTTGCCGCCGCGGGCGCTACCCCCCAACCCTCATCCGAGGCGCGCGAGCATTTCGCGTAGCTCGTCGAGGCTGAACGGTTTCTTCAGCACCGGACGCTCGGAGCGCTGCAGCAGGTCGCGGGTCTTCGGGGACATCGAGTCGCCCGTCGTGAACACCAGCCGGTGCTCGCGGCCCCGGCCCTCGAGCCGCAGCGTTTCGAACAGGTCGAATCCGCTGTGAGCCTCGTCCAGGTGGACGTCCACGATCAATGCGTCGTAGCCCTCTCGGGCGTTCTGCAGCTCGGCCACGGCGGCGGCGAAATCGCCGACGGTGGTGGTCCGATGGCCGAGGCGCTCGGCCATGCGGGCGATCCCGCGCCGCACGCTGTCCTCGTCTTCAACCACGAGAACGGAGAGCGATCGCGACGCCTGGGGCGCCCCGACCGCCGGCGGGGGCTCGGGCGGGGCCGCATCCACAGGTAACTCGATGGCCAGCGCGGCGCCGCCGCCCTCGACGTTCATCATGTCCATCCGCCCGCCCATGCTCTTGACCAGCCCATAGCTGATCGCGAGGCCGAGCCCCCGGCCAAGCTCACCCTTCGTCGTGAAGAAGGGCTCGAACACGCGGTCCAGAATCTCGCGGGGCACACCGGGCCCGGTGTCCTCGACCAGGATGACGAGGCGGCCCTCTGTCCGCCGGGAAGAGAATGTGACCTTGCCCGGCCGGCCCACGGACGCGATGGCCTGCTCGGCGTTCACGAGGGCATTGAGGAAGACCTGTTGCAACTCCTGGGGGTCGCCGATCACCGCCGGCACGTCGTTCGGGATCGAGTCGATCGCCTGGATCCGCGCCTTCTTGAGCGCGCTCCGGTGCAGGGCGACGACCCGGGCGACGATGTCCTTGATGTCCACCGGCCCGCGCACGCGGGGGCGTTGGCGGGCGAAGTCGAGCAGCGTCTGGACGACGCGCCCCGCCCGCAATGCCTCCGTCTGGATGACCTCGGCGGCCTCCTGCTGCCCGGGCTCCGTCGCGTCGGCCTTCAGGACTTCGGCGAACGCGGCGATGGCCGCGAGGGGATTGTTCAGCTCATGAGCCACTCCCGACACCAGGCTTCCGAGCTGCGAGAGCCGGTCGGCTTCGAGGACCGTGCGTTGCAGCAACACCTCGCGCGACGCATCGATCGCCAGAAACAAGAGCTTCGGGGTTGCGTGTTGGGGATCGAGATTCTCGATGACCGCATCCACCTCGCGCACGGATTCGCCTGCGAAGTCCACGGCGAGCCGGAACCGCTGGCGCTTCGCCACGGCGTCGCGAAGCGCGGCAGCGAGGGGTGAGCGCTGCACGGCCGCCACCCAGTCGGCAAGGGGCCGCCCTCGGAGGCTGCGCACGTCCGCCGCCCCGAGCAGCGCCCCTCCTTCGGCGTTGGCTTCGAGGATCTGGCCGTCCACGCTGACCACCAGCGCGGGGATTGGGAGAATCTTGAAAAGCCGGGCGTAGAGGCGTCGCTCTTCGTCGAACGCCGCCACGATCGCGCCCGACTCCCGCGACAGCTCCGGCCGCACCTCCCGGAACGTCAGGATCAGCCGGTTTCGCGGCCCACGGCTCGCCTGCGTCTCGAAAAACGTGCCTTTGAAATCAGGGGCGTGGACGGGCGCCAGATAGGAGCGCGGTTGGCCGTCGACGAGCACGTCCTGGAGCACTCGCTCGGCCTGCGCGTCCCGGGCCGTCGGAAAGGCGACCCAAAACGTCTTGCCGAGGACCCGGTCGGCCGGGAGCCCCGTGATCCGCGCGGCCGCCTCGTTCCACTCCACGATCGTCCAGTCGGGCGCGACGACGGTCACGCCGACGTCTGGACTGTCCTGCAGGGCTTTGCTGTCCATCGGCCTCCCAAGCCGGGGGAGCGGCTCGCCCCATCGGCCGGTTCGCAGTCTAAACCGGGCGCGGTCTCACACAAGGATACTGGGGAACCCGTCAGGTAACGCCTACCGGCCTGGTCACGCGTCGGCGCGCCCTCGTGATCGAGGTCACTCCCGTTGGGGTCGCGCGTCGGACTCCGCCCCGACGACTCCAAGCGTGATGCCTGACACGCGTTACGCGCTCGTGGAGTGCGGCGTCTTTATCGTTGCGCCCCGCCCCGTCCGCTTCTATGGAGGATTGATGACGTTCGCGGCTGAGAGCCTGGATGACTGCGTGCTCGTCCGGAGGGTGGCGGTGTCGAAAGATCGGCAGGCTCTCGCCCGGTTGTATAAGCGTCACGGGAGCACGCTGCGCAGCGTCGCCCTCCTCGTTGTGTTCGAGGCCGGTGAGGCTGAGGCAGCAGTTGCGTGGGCGTTTCGCGAGGCGTGGCGCTACGCCGGGGCGTTCGATCCGAGTCGCGGCAGCGTCGCGGCGTGGCTGGCCGCCATCACGCGCGTCTGCGCGCGTGCCCTCCTCCTGACGCGCACCCTGCGCCGCCCGGCGACGTCGGCCGCCGAGTAAGGGTGTTCGGCGCCCGTCATACGACCCCCGGGGGTCGCGGTAACGTGAAGTAGAAGGTGGCGCCCTCGTTGACGGCGCCCTCGGCCCAGACTCGACCTCCGTGTCGCTCGACGATGCGCTGCACCACGGCCAGGCCCACCCCCGTACCTTCAAACTCGTCCGGGCCGTGCAGGCGGTTGAACACCTGGAAGAGCTTGTCCGCGTACGCCATGTCGAACCCGACGCCGTTGTCCCGCACGAAGTAGACCGCCCCGTTCCCCTCGAGGCGCCCGCCGATTTCGACGCGGGGTCGCGGTCTGGTGCGACTGAACTTGAAAGCGTTGCTCACGAGGTTCGCCAGGACCTGCTGTAGCAGAGTCCTGTCCCCGATGGCCGGCGGGAGATCCTGAAGGGTCACCTCGGGGAGGCTGTCGCCCCCGGCCCGCCGCAAGTCCTCTAGTACGGCGCGGGCCACGCCCGTGATATCGACCGGCTCCATCTTCAGTGCTTGTCGGCCGAGGCGCGAGAACCGCAACAGGGCGTCGATCAGTTGGCCCATTCGCTTCGCATTGTCCCGGACCGCGTTCAGGAGCCGCTGCCCCTCGGCGTCGAGAGCCGCCGCGTGGTCTTCCAGCAGCACCCGGGCATAGCCATCGATCGCGCGCAGCGGGGCGCGCAGGTCATGCGAGACGGAATAGCTGAAGCCCTCCAGCTCGGCGTTGGTTCGGGCGAGTGCTTCTTCGGCCCGCTTGCGCTCCGTGAGGTCGCGGGTGACCTTGGCGAACCCGACGAGGGCGCCGTCGCGATCGTGGATCGCCGCCAGCACGGCGTCGGCCCAGAAATGGGAGCCGTCCTTGCGGACCCGCCAGCCCTCGATCTCGCAGTGCCCCCGCTCGGCCGCCTCGCGCAGATTCGCAGCGGGTTTCCCCGCAGCGGCGTCCTCGGGGGTGTAGAAACAGGAGAATTCCCGGCCGATGATCTCGTGCGCCCGGTACCCCTTGATGCGTTCCGCCCCGGCGTTCCAGCTCACGATCCGGCCCGCCGGGTCGAGCTGGTAGATCGCATAGTCCTGCACGCTTTCGACCAGGAGGCGGAAGCGCTGCTCGTCCACGTGCGCGCCCCGTTCGGCCGCGACCCGCTCCGTCATGACCGCGGCGAGCACGAGGCCGGTGACCGAAGAGAGCGTGAGGAATGTCTGCAACAGGGTGAGGTCGCCGGTCGGGGCGGGGCGGACGAACGGGCCGAACCCCCGCAGCGTGTACCAGACCGTCATGGCGGCGAGGAGCGCGGCGGCGCTCGCCGCGCCGCGGGGGCCGAACCGCAGGGCCGCCCACACGAGCACCGGGAAGATGGCGTACACGGACGTGAGCCGGGTGCGGAACAAGAGCGAGGTCACGAGCACCAGGCCGAGGACCAGCGCCACTGCCTCGGGCCAGCGACCCGGGGGCCGCGTCGCGCGAGCCCACGTGAGCAACAGGGGCGCCACCAGCAGGTCCCCGAGCGCGTCGCCGGACCACCACACGAGCCAGAGGTGCCCGACGGCGCTCCGGTCCACGACCCCGCTCGCCCACAGGCTCGTGACTCCGAGCGTCGCGCTCAGCGTCGTGCTCGCGACCGCCGCGAGGGTCACCAGAGCGAGCACGTCCCGGAGCCGGTCGAGCGCGGGCCGGAAGCCGGCAACCCGGTGGAGCAGCCAGGCGGCGGTGACCGCCTCGAGAGTGTTCCCGACCGCGATGCCGGCGGCCCCCCCGAGCGGCACGCCCGACGTCCAGTTGAGCAGGAACGCGCCGAGCGCGATCCCCGGCCAATAGCGCAGGCCGCAGAGCAGCAGCACGGCGAGGGCGACGCCCGACGGGGGCCAGGCGGAGGAGACGACCTTTTGGGCGACCGCTGCGAGCAGGCCGAGCTTCGCCGCGCCGAAGTAGGCAGCGGCAAGGGCGGCGATTTGGGCCGCGTAGGCCCCGGCCCCATCACCGCGCCTTCGAGTCGTCGGCGTGATGGTCGTCGGTCTACGACACGCGGCGCGTCTTGCGCCGCATGAAATCCATCAGGATGAACTGCCCCAGCGTCATCGTGTTGGTGAAATAGGCCTTCCCCCGGCAAATCGCGCTCACCTTTTTCACGAACTCGACGAGGCTGCGGTCGCGAGCGAGCATGAACGTGTTGATCATGATCCCGCTGCGACGACACAGCGCCACCTCGCGATAGGTGGCCTGGAGGATCTGGGGGTCGAGCCCCATGGAGTTGACGTAGATGCGGCCGTCGCCGAGGGTCAGGGCCGACGGCTTCCCGTCCGTGATCATGATGATCTGCCGCATGTCCTTTCGCTGCGACAAGAGCATCCGGCGCGACAGCTTGAGCCCTTCGGCGGTGTTGGTGTGGTACGGCCCGACCTGGGCGCGGGCGAGCTGCGCGAGCGGGATCTCCTCGGCGGTGTCGTGGAACAGCACCACTCGCAGGGTGTCGCCCGGGAACTGCGTGCGGATGAGGTGCGTGAGGGCGAGGGCCACCTTCTTCGCGGGCGTGAAGCGGTCCTCGCCGTACAGGATCATCGAGTGGGAGCAGTCGAGCATCAGGACCGTCGCCGAGGAAGAGCGGTACTCGGCCTGATGCACCATCAGGTCGTCGTACTCGAGGTTGATCGGCACGCCCAGGCCCTCGCGCTCCAGGGCATGGGTCAGCGTGGCGTTCACGTCGAGGTTGAGCGTGTCGCCGAACTCGTAGGGCTTGCTCACCGCTTCCGCCTCGATGCCCGTCGCGAGGTGCTCCGTCTCGTGCGCGCCGAAGCTGGACTTGCCGATCGAGCCGAGCAGGTGCTTGAGGGTGCGGTAGCCGAGGAAGTCGATGCCTTTCTCGGTGAGATTGAACTGCACCTGCTGGGCCGCCTCCTTGGCCATGCCGCCGGGTCCGAACAGGGGCTGCTGGCCGGCGGGCAGCTTCGGCGCCTCGGTGACGTTGAGGTAGCCCTCCTCGATCAGCTTCTGGACGATCTTGTCGAGCAGCTCCGAGAGCTGGCGCTGCAGGTCGGCATCGCGCTCGGCATCGCCGCTCGATTCCCCGCGTAGGACCTTGAGCATGTCCGGTGTGAGCTGGCCGGACTCCATCAACGCCTGAAGGATGGCCTGGCGCAGCGCGTCGAGCGAGCGGTCCGCCTCGTCCTCACCGAACTCGCCCCAGAAGGGGTGCGAGTACGCGCCTCCGGCGAAGCCCGACTGAAGCAAGAAATCCGCGAGCTGATCGAGCAGGGCCTGCAGGTTGATCGTGTCGGCCAGCTCGGGGAGGTAGCGGCTGTACGTCGTGTATTTCATGGGCTCCCTACCCTCAATATCGGCCTGCGGCGAGCTTTCCCGCAATGGATGACCCCTCTTCCGGGTCGCGCTTTGGGGCGCTCGCGCACCGCAACTTCCGGCTGTTCTTCCTTGGCCAGGGCGTTTCTCTCATCGGCACATGGATGCAGAACATTGCGCAAGGGTGGCTGGTCCTCGAGCTGACGAACTCGCCCTTCTACGTCGGCCTCGTGTCCGCGTTGGGCTCGCTCGGGGTGCTCCTCCTCACGATCTACGGCGGGATCGTCGCCGACCGCACGGACAAGCACCGCCTCGTGGTCCTCACGCAGTCGCTCTCCATGCTCCCCGCGTTCGCCCTGGCGGCGCTCGTCTGGACAAAGACGGTGACCGCGTGGCACGTCGCGGCGCTCGCGGGTCTCCTGGGCGTCGTGAACGCGTTCGACGTGCCGGCACGCCAAGCGTTGATCGTAGAGCTGGTCGGGAAAGAGGACCTGATGAACGCCATCGCCCTCAACTCCTCGGCGTTCAACGCGGCGCGCGTGATCGGTCCGGCGGTCGCCGGCGCGGTGATCGGCGTCTTCGGAGTGGGGATCTGCTTCTTCCTGAACGGGGTGAGCTACCTGGCGGTGATCGCGGGCCTGCTCGCGATGCGGCTGCCGCGCTACGAGCGGCGGCCGGGTGGCGCCTCAGCCTGGGCCGGGCTGCGCGAGGTCGTGGCTTTCATCCGCAGCGACCGGCGCGTCTCGACGGTGGTCGTGCTGATGGGCCTGTTCAGCATCTTCGGGTTTCCCTACCTCGTCATGATGCCGGTGTTCGCGCGAGACGTGCTGCATCGCGGGGCCGCTGGGTACGGGGTCATGATGACGTCGGTCGGCATCGGGGCCCTGGCGGGGGCGCTCGGCGTCGCGCTGCTCGGGAGCTACATCCGCAAGGGCCCGACGCTCATCGCCGCCGGGGGCTCGTTTGGGGTGCTGCTCGTGGCGTTCTCCCTGTCGAAGGCCTACCTCCTGTCGGTTGCGCTCCTGGCGCTGACGGGGGCGGCGATGATCGTGAACAACGCGCTCGCGAACACGACCATTCAGACGCTCGTGCCTGACGAGCTGCGCGGGCGGGTGATGGGGTTCTACGCCTTCGTCTTCGTCGGCCTCGCCCCGCTCGGCTCGCTCGAGGTGGGGACGCTCGCCGAGCGGATCGGGACCCCGGCCGCCGTGGCGCTCGGGGGCGCCGTGACCGTGCTCGCCCTCGCGATCGCGGGGTGGAGGGTACCGGAGCTGCGAAGAACCTCGTGAGGCGTCACACGTCACACGTCTCACGTCTCACGTCTCACGTCGCACGTTCTTCCATGCGACGTGTGACGTGCAACGTGTGACGGGCAACCGGTTCTACAGGAGCCGCCGCAGCCGCAGCGTCACCCGTAGCGTATCGGCGTCGCGCTTCAGCACCAACCGACGCAGCGCGCCGTTGACGCGGAGAACCTGCCGGACCTCGCTCAGCGCGGCGTCGGCGACCGCGCGTCCGTCGATGATCAGCAGCTCGTCCCCGACCCTGATCCCGACGTCCGCCGCCGGGCTGTTCGGCACGACGTAGTCCACCATGATGCGCCGGAGATCGGGGCCCTGGGCGGTGAGCCGCAACCCGCTCATGTCGTAGTCGCATCGCCCGGCGACCCTGGCGCGCGGCTCGACGATGATGCGGCGGCGCGCGTAGTCCACGATCAGGCGCGAGCCCTCGAACACGGCGTTGCCGATGACGCCGTCGAGATCCGTGCGACCCAAGAAGCCGGTGCGCTCGCTCCCGAGTCCCGTCATGGGGGACGCGACCCTCCAGTCACCGAGCCGCAGCGCCTCGAGCCGCGCGATGGTTCCGCGCAACTCGCCGGCGAGGCCCGTGCCGATCGGGGCCTCGATCGCAGGCGACACCGCCCGGGCGAGGCCGTGTTCCTCGACGAACGGCACGGTGAGGATCAGACACAGGCCGGATGCACCGGTGTCGAGCAGCAACCGGGCCGGGAGCGGGGGGCGACCCCGGACCGTGACGGATCCGCGGAGCAGCGGCACGTCCGCGTCCGCCGCGAAGGGGACGACGGTGCCCGAGCCCCGGTAGCGGTACCGGACGGGGTCGTACAGCCGCACCAACCGTTCCTGGTAATCAATCTCCAAGGTGAATCTCTGTAAGACGTCGTGGCCGACGAAACCGCGCTCAGGCCGCCCGCTCGCCGCGCTCACGGCGCGCAGCGGGTAGAGGGCCACCGGGTAGTTCTCGAGCTCGACGCCGTCGATCCGGAACGTGTCCACCACGGCGGTCGATCCGGACGCGGTGTCGCCGCCTCCCGCGGCGGTCGCTCCAGGTGTCGTCAGGGGGACGGCGCCGATGGCCCGTGCCCAGTCCCGATCGAACCCGGTGCGGGAGCTCCCGGTGTCGAGAATGAGCCAGGCCGAATCGCCGTTCGCTACGCTGCGCACGTAGATCAGCCCGCCGTACGACTCGAACGGGATGACGGCGACGGGCCGGACGCCTGCGGCCGCAAGGGGCGGCGCCGGCGCCGCCCCGCGCGCGCATCCCAGGAGCAGGCAACAAGCCAGGTGAGGCGTCACACGACGCCACATCAGACGTCAAACATCAGACGTCAGACATCAGACGTCAGGGGGTGATAAGGAAGTCTGACGTCTGACGTCTGATGTCTGACGTCTGGTTTTAGATCCACCGCCGCCGTTTCGCCTCACTCACGATCACCGTCGCTGCGCCATCCAGTCCGAGCTTCGCCGTGTTCACCACCAGGTCGTAGTTGACCACGTCGTGGCGGTGCCTGCCATAGTACGTCTTCACGTACTGGTCGCGCCGGTGGTCGGTTTCATCGACGATCTTCGAGGCGCCGCCGGGATCGAGGCCGAGGCGTTCGATCGCGTGCCGGACGCGCCAGGACTTGGGCGCGATGACGTAGACGTGCAGGGCGTCGGGTCGCTGGGACAGCAGGGCCTGCGCCCCCCGGCCCACGAGCACCACCCGGCCGTGCGCCGCCGCTTCGGCGATCACCCGCTCGGTCACCTGCACGATCGTCGCCTCGTCCGGCTCCACTGCCGACGCGGTCGCGGTGGCCATGAACATTTCGGGCGACGCGAGGGCGAGCGTGCGGGCCAGGCGCTCGAGGAGGCCCGGCGCCCGCTCTTCGAGGTGGGCGACTTCCTCCACCGGGAGTCCCGCGCGCCGCGCCACCTCGTCGATGAACTCGTTGTCGATGACGGTCCAGTCCAGCTGGCCCGCCACCAGCCGCGCGACGTCCGAGCCGCCCGATGCATACTGGCGCGTGACGGTGATGACCGGCGGGGCCATGGCTCAGGGCTTCAGGTTCTTCCGCAGGTCGCCGATGTTGAGGAGCGGGAGCCCGCCCTCAGTCGGCACGAAGATGATCAGGTTGTTCGAGCCCTTCATGTCGTGCAGCACCTCGATCCACTGCTTGGTGAGCGCTTCGGGTGAGAGGGTCTGGTTGAGGAGCCGCTGCTGCTCCGTTTGCAGCCGGGCGACTTCCACGCGGTGCCGCTCGGTTTCGATCTGCTGCTCCTGGGCGATCTTGTTGTTGATGGCCTGCACCACCTGGGCGGGCGGCTGGAGGTCGCGCAGGAAGAACGCGGTGACGGTGGCGATGCGGAACTTGCCGCCGCCCGCGCGGGGCGTGGTCACGAGCGCCGAGTCCACCAGGCCTTCCATCGTGCTGGCGATCTGGGTGCGCTTGGAGATGTCGTTGATGGAGAACTGCACCATGCCGTCGCGCACGCCCTTGCGGATGGCGTTGAGCACCGCGCCGCGGATCTGGTTCTCGTCGCCGATCTCGGTGAAGATCTTCGGAGCCTGCATCGGATCGATCTGCCAGCGGATCGACACCTCGACGTGCATCCCCATCTGCTCGCTCGACAACGCCTCGATCGCCTCGATCTGCTCCCCCCGCGTGGGCCACTGCTCCTCGCGGGTGGAATAGCGCTCAATCGACGACCACGGCGGCACGAAGCGGATCCCGGCGAGCAGCGGCGACGGATCGACGTAGCCGAAGGCGTGCCGCACGCCCACTTCACCCGGGTCGATCACGACGATGAGCGATCCGACGCCGACCGCCAGGCCGAGCGCGGCGGCGGCGTAGCCGACGAGGCGGAGCAGGTTGACCACGGGACCGGGACGCTGCGAGCGGACGGCGGCGGCGGCGAGCAGCAGGGAGAAAGCGACGGCGACGAGCACCGCGCCGGCGACGAGCTTGCCCATGTGGACTCCGGAGGGGGAGACGGGGAGGAAGATACTTGCTGGAGACGTCAGACGTCAGACGTCAGACGTCAGTCATGAGGCGTGATGCTGAGGTTTCAAGTCTGATGTCTGATGTCTGACGTCTGACGTCTTCAGGAGAACAGGTTCGGCCCCGGCCCTCCCGTCTTCCCGTATCCCGGCCCCTTGGGCTCGGCGCGCGCCCGGGTGTACCCGAGCTCCTCCGAGCGCGAGATCCGCTTCTCGGCGACGAGGCCTTCGAGCACGAGCTCGCAGGCCGCGACCATCGTCGCGGGATCTTTGCGCGCTGCGAGCCCGACCTGGTCCACCAGGGCGAGCAGGCCGGGGACGACGCTGAATCCCTTGAGGCACGTCTCCGAGCGCTCGTCCGTGGAGATCTTGAGGGCGCCGCCTTCGTCGAACCAGTGGATGATGTCGTCCACGTTGGCGCCGCCGACGCGGGCTTCGAACGTCTTGCCGGCGGCGCGCCGGATCAGGTCCTTCGCGATCACTTCGGGGCCCTGCAACTCGCCCTCGTACTCGAGCTCGAGCTTCCCCGTGATGGCGGGGAGCGCGGCGTAGATGTCGGAGATGCGCGGCACGACCGTCTTTTCCTTGGTGACGATGGTGCGCCGCTCGGCGTTCGATACCACGTTTTCGAGCACGCTGATCGGCAGGCGCTGCGAGACGCCGCTGCGGCGGTCGACGCGCTTGTCCTCGCGCGCCTCGAAGGCGATCCGCTCGATCAGCTCGGCGATGAAGTCCGGCACCTTGAGCGGCCGGCCGTTCCGCTCGAGCCACGCTTCCTGATGGGTGATGGCCGCGCCGAGCTCGACCGTGTGCGGGTAGTGCGTGAGAATCTCGGACCCGATGCGGTCCTTCAAGGGCGTGATGATCTTGCCGCGCGCGGTGTAGTCCTCCGGGTTCGCCGTGAAGACGAGGGCCACGTCGAGGTTCAGCCGCACCGGGTAACCCTTGATCTGGACGTCGCCCTCCTGCATGATGTTGAACAATCCCACCTGGATCTTCCCCGCGAGATCGGGTAGCTCGTTGAGGGCGAAGACGCCGCGGTTCGCCCGCGGCAACAGTCCGAAATGCATCGTCAGCTCGTCGGAGAGCAGGTGCCCGCCGCGCGCGGCCTTGATGGGGTCCACGTCGCCGATGATGTCGGCGATGGTGACGTCCGGAGTGGCGAGCTTCTCGACGAAGCGCGCGTCGCGCGGCAGCCAGGCGATCGGCGTCCGCTCGCCGTGCTCGGCCACGAGCTCGCGGCCGTACTTGGAGATCGGACCGAAGGGGTTGTCGTTCACCTCGCTTCCCGCGATGATCGGGATCTCCTCGTCGAGGAGCGTGACGAGCTGCCGGAGGATGCGACTCTTGGCCTGCCCGCGCAGTCCCAGCAGGATGAAGTTGTGACGCGAGAGAATGGCGTTGATGAGCTGCGGGATGACCGTGTCTTCGTAGCCCACGATGCCGGGGAAGAGGGGCGAGCCGTTCTCGAGCAGGCAGACGAGGTTCGCCCGCATTTCGTCCTTGACGGCGCGCCGCATGCGCGCGGGACTCGCCCACTCGGTCTGGCGCAGGTCGCCCAGCGTAGTCGGCTTGTTCATGGCTCCATAGTTAATCGGCCTGCTCCGGCGGTGTAAAGAGTCGTACCCTCGCGACGCTTTCCCCTTGACTCCGAACTGCGTGCTGCTACGTTTTCCCCGCCGAACGCCCCCTTACCGTCACCCCCATCAGGAGTACGCATGAAGCGTATCGCCCTAGCCTTGACCGTCGTCACGCTGGGCGCCTGTCAAAAGGCGGAGCAGCAACACCCGGCGCAGCAGATGCAAATGAGTCAGGACACGTCTCATATGATGGCGGACACGTCCCACAAGATGGCGGCGGACACGTCCCACATGATGATGGCCGACACGGCGAAGCACATGATGATGGCCGACACCGCGAAGAAAATGGCGCCCATGAAGAAGGCCGGCGCGACGGCGAAACGGAAGCCATAGCCGGCGCGCGCCCCGCCGTAACGATGCCCGGGACCGGCGCCCGGGCTTTTCGTTGCTCAGCGAGCGGGCGGCGCGCTCACGCCGGCTGCACGAACGGGAAGGCGAAGGGAAGCTCGACGACGCGCGCGTCGCGCCCGGCGGCGCGCACCATGGTGCCCGGACCGACCTCGCGGCGGATCACGGCGAGGCCGATCCAGCAACCAGCGCCGGCAACGCGCCCCTCGGGGACCCACGCGAGACTCGTCACGCGGCCCACGGCGCGGTCGCCGTGCGTCACCGTGCTCCAATCGTCGGCGGGAGGCGCCGGCGGCCCCGCGTCGAAGAGGAGCCCCCGCAGGTAGCGGTTCGTGTGGCCTCGAAAGTGAAGGCGCGAGACGGTCTCCTGACCGGTGTAGCAGCCCTTCGTGTAGGACACGCCGCCGAGCTCATCGTAGCGCACTTCCTGCGGGATGGTCTTGTCGTCGACCTCGGCGCCGAGTTGCGGCCACCCTGCCAGGATGCGCATGAACTCGAGCGCGGCGGCATCCGCCACGAGGGCGCCCGCGGCGGCGAGGCGGTCCGAGAGCATCTCGGCCTCGGCGGCGGGAACCGTGATCTGCAGGGTGAAAGGCGCGCCCTCGGACGCGTGTGCCACTTCCGTGCGGGTGTCGAGCGTCGCCACGACGCGGCCCGGGGCCGGGGGGGGCGGGAGGGTCGCGGCCTCGGCGACGCCGAGCGAGCGCGGCCCGGCGAGCCGGTAGACGGCCACGTCGCCGGTCTGGTCGAGAACGCGGGCGAGGCGCGGCGGCACCGAGCGCGTGAAGATGGCCAGCGCGCGCTCGCGGGCTTCGTGCGGGACGGTGAAGGTCACCGTCGCGCCGAGCCGGGCAGCCCAGCCGTCCACCAGGATCATCCCTTTCGGCGCGAGCAGCGCGCCGTACAAGAACGCGCCGTCCCCCGGCTCCTCGAGGTCGTTCGTGAGCAGTCCCTGAAAGCAGTTCACGGCTCCGGGACCTCGGAGCGCGACCACGGCGACCGGGGCGCGCGCCACCACTGCCCCGGTCCGGAGCGCGGCGACGAGCGCTGGCGTGATCCGCCCCGGCTCGATGCGGGCGATCCCGGGCGGGGACGGCAGGGGCGGGATGGACGAAGCCGCAGCCGGACTCATCCGTCGCTCAGCGGGAGGAGCTCCCTGGGATCGTGCCCGGCGAACGAATCCCAGACGACGTCGGCGCCGGCGAGGTCGCTCGGGGCATGGCTCGTCGCGAGCATCGCACAGCGCATCCCCGCAGCGTGGGCGGCTGCGAGACCACGGAGCGAGTCTTCGATCACCACGCAGCTACGGGCCGCGAGCGGCCGGCGCCGGGCGAGCGCCGCGCGCGCGG
>DATDFP010000382.1:0-4847 GCA_036522535.1 Gemmatimonadales bacterium | reverse complement strand
CCGTGACGTGGTACATCTGTGCGATCGGCAGTTGCACGCGGTACCAGGTGCGGGCGCGCGTGGTCGAGATCGAGGCCCCGCCGTCGTTCCCGACGATCATGCGGCTCCCGTTCGTCGGGTCGATCCACATGTCGTGGTTGTCGCCGCCGGGCGACTGGGTGAAGGGAACGTCAACCGTGGTTTGCCCGCCGTCGAGCGTCTTCGAGAACGCGGCCGAGAGGAAGTACGCCTCGTTCTCGTCGTTCGGGGCGACGGCGACGCGCGTGTAGTAGGGCTGGCGGCCCGACAGCTGGCGGTCGTAGCTCACGACCCGCCACGTGTCGCCGCCGTCGTCGGAGCGCCACAGCTCGCCCCGGTCGGTGTCCTGCCCGTGCCACGGGACTCCGTCACCCGTCTCGATCAAGGCATAGATCCGGTTCGAGTTCGACTTCGCGATCGCAAGCCCGACCTTGCCGTGGGGCCTGGCGGGAAGCCCGTGCCCCGTGAGCTTCTTCCAGGTGGTGCCGCCGTCGCGGGACGCGTAGATCCCCGAGCCCGGCCCGCCGCTCTCCCGGCCCCAGGTGTGGATCTCGAGCTGCCACATCCCGGCGAACAGGATGCGCGGGTTGTTGGGGTCCATGGCGATGTCCGAGGCGCCCGTGTTCCGGTCCGCGAACAGCACCCGTTCCCACGTCTTGCCGCCGTCCGTGGTGCGGTAGACGCCCCGCTCTTCCTGGGGCCCGTAGCCGTGGCCGAGCGCGGCGGCGTACACGATGTCCGGATTGGTGGGGTGGATCACGATGCGGGCGATGCGGCCGGTGCTGTCGAGCCCGACGTGCTGCCAGGTCTTCCCGGCGTCGGTGGACTTGTAGACGCCGTTGCCGATCGAGATGTGACTGCGGATCCATGCCTCGCCGGTGCCGGCCCAGACGACGTTGGGATCGGAGAGGGCGACCGCGAGGGCGCCGATCGACTGCACCGGCTGATCGTCGAAGATCGGCTGCCAGTGCACGCCGCCGTCCGTCGTCTTCCAGATCCCGCCCGACGCCGCGCCCACGTAGTAGGTGCTCGGGTCGCCCGCCACCCCGGCGACGGCCGACACACGGTTCCCGACGGGGCCGATGTAGCGGTATTTGAGCTGGGCGAGAGCGGAGTCGGAGAGCAGCCGTTCTTGAGCTTGCTCGCGCTGCGTGTCCGGACGCTCGGGACGCTTGGGTTGGCGTCGCGCTTGAGCGGGGGCCGGTGCAGGGGACGACAGCGCGGCGAACAGCGCGAGCGTGACGGCGAGACCGGTCGGTCGGATTCGTCTGGTCATGGCTGGACCTCGCTGGGCGGGCGGTGGGCGCTGGGGGCGCCGGGGGCGCTGGGTTCAAGAGACTGTAAAAAGACGGCGCGTGCGGCGAGGGTGCAAGTCATGCCGCGCGGCTTACGTCGCTTCGACCGCCGTCTCCGGCGCCCGGCGGCCCACCAGCGGAATGACCTCAGCGGCGAACCGCTCCATCTCCTCGTGCTGCGGACTGAACTGCAGCAGCAGCAGCTCCACTCCCGCGCTCTCGAATTCGACGATGCGCTCCGCGATCCGGTCGGGCGTCCCCACGAGGCCCGAGTTGAGCCCGCGATTCGAGACCGAGTAGTCCTCGAGGCTGACGCGCTGCTCGAGCTGCGTGTTGGCGAGCCAGTCTTGATAGTTCGAGTATCCCGCGGCACTCTGGCGCACGTCCGTGATGCGGGCCACCTCGCCTCGAGCGGCCTCAGCGGTCTCCCGGCAGACCACATAGCCCGCGACCCCGAACCTGAGGGGCGGGAGTCCCAGCCGGTCCCGCCGGGCGCGCAGGTCCTCCACCTTGGCGGCGATCCGCTCCGGCGGATCGCCGTGCATCAGATAGGCATCGCAGGCGCGCGCGATCAGTCCCTTCGCCGCCTCCGACTCGCCGCCGGCGTAAATCGTCGGCCGCGGCTTGGACAGCGGCTTGGGCTCGAGGATCGCGTCCTGCACGCGGTAATACGTCCCCGCGAAGCTGAACCGCGGCTCGGCCCACATTCCGCTCACCACCGCGAGCCATTCGGCCGTGCGCGCGTAGCGGGCGTCGTGGCGGTCGAACTCCACGCCGTACTGCCGGGCCTCCTCCGCCCACCATGACGACACGAGGTTGAGCGTCAGCCGTCCCCGGCTGATGTGATCGATGTTCGCCGCTTGCTTCGCGGCGAGCGCCGGGGGATGGAACGTGGGCCGCACGGCGACCATGAGCTCGAGCCGCTCCGTCACCGCCGCGAGGGCGGCCGCGGTCGTCCAGGCATCGAGGGCGGGCGCGTCCGGGCCCTTGATGTCGTTGAGGTTCAGCTCGGCGATGAGCGTCACGTCGAACCCGAGCGCCTCGCTCCGGCGCGCCAGCCGGCTCACGTACTCCCAGCTCGCCTCCATCCCTTCGTCGGGGACGTTCCGGAGCCAACCGCCGAAGACCGGAAGCCAGTAGCCGAAACGCATTGGTCTCACTCCGCCGCGCGCTCGAGGTAGTCCACGAGCCGCGTGAACGGGTCGAACCCCACCACGCGCGGCGCGTCGGCCACGAAATTCGAGAGCGCATTGATGTCGTAGTAGTACGGCCGGCCGTCGCGGGCGTCGATCAGGTACTCGACGCCGCCCACCTCGATGCGCGCCGCGCGCATGATGCCCTCCACCTGCTCCACGATCTCGGGCGCCGGGGCGAAGCCCTCGACACGGAGATCGTTCTTCGGCGCATCCACCGGGCACGCCGCCCGCACCAGCTCGGCGCCGCCCACCGTCTGGCAAACGTCCGCGGGACAGAGGTTGAAGCTGTCACCGGGCGTGTAGATGCGGATGGCGTAGAGGTAGCGGCCCCCGAGGACCTCGACCCGCACGATGCGCCCCTCGTCCGCCGGGATGTACTCCTGCACCAGAGCGGTGTGGTCGATGCCGAGGTCCAGCGCCCCCGTGCGCGCCGCCTGCTCGAGTCCCTCCGGCGTCTCGAACCGCCGGACGCCCGCGCCGGAGCCGCCGATGTTGGGCTTTACGACGACCGGAAAGCGCAGGCCGCGCGCCGCCTCGGGCGCGAGCGCTGCGTGGTTGATCACCCGCGCCCGCGGATACGGCAGGCCGAGGCGCTCGAGCAGAGAGAGCTGGAGCGCCTTCGACGTCTCGGTGACGTAGGCGTCGTACCCATTGATCACGCGCACGCCGTGTCGCTCGAGGTACGCGAGATAGTGGAGGGTGTAGAAGATCGCGTTCCCGTGACCGCGCAGATACGCCGACGGACTCATCCGGTTGAAGACCAGCGCGTAGGGCGGCCGGCCGTCTGCGGCATCGAATCGGTGCTTTGCCGCGTGCAGCCGGACGTACGGCACGCCGCGGCGCTCGAGCGCCTGAAACAGCGGCCGGAACCAGTCGGGGTGCTCGTAATAGATCGCGATGGGGCGCTCGGCAGTCGCGGTCATGCGCGCGCTCGTCTCCTCAATCGATCGCCGCTCGGGCAAAGGCAACGGCCTCCCGGACGGCGCGGTCCACGGCCCCGAGCAGCTCGGGCGCGACCCGCCCGTTCGCGAACTGCTCGCTACTCCCGTAGACCCCGCTCGGCACGAGGATCGCGCCGAGGCTCGCGAAGAGCGGGCGCAGCCCGTGGTCGATGGCGAGCGAGTGCGCCGGCCCGTGGCCCGTGGCAATCGCAATACCGATCTTTCCGGCGAGCCCGTCCTGGGGCAGCAGGTCGAAGAGGACTTTGAGGAGCCCGCTGTAGGTGGCGCGGTAGATCGGCGTTCCGGCGACGACTACCCGCGCGCCCGCCACCGCCACGAGCGCGGCCGTGACCCGCGCCTCCGCCCGCCGGCCGAGCAACCCCTCTGCGGGCAGCGCCGCAAGGTCGATCATGGCCGTCTCCGCGCCGCGCTCCGCGAGCCGCTCCAGCGCGTATGCCACGAGGGCTCGCGATTTCGAGCCGGACGACGGACTCCCGGAAATGCCGACCGCCCGGAGCGCAGCCGTTGTTCCACTCACCCGACTTCTCCCGACAAATGAGTCGGCCGCGATTCCGTGGGCTCGAATCGCGGCCGAAATTCGATCACAATCGCTGAACGTAGCGGTCGGTTTCGCCCCCGGCAAGGTCTTGCGGCGGGAACGCCGCCGCGTGACCTTCCAAGGAAATCGCAGCGCGAGAGCCGCTCCGAGCAGGCTGGCCGCTCCCTCCTTCGCTCTGACGCCCTGTTGACGTCGCTCCGAACCTGAGGCAGCTGCGGCAGCGCTCCCCGAGCCCGTTCGGGCGTGCCCAGCGGCCCGTGCCGCGAATTTGATCTACCACGCCACACCTTAAAGGAGGGAGCCATGAGCCCCGAGCACAAAGCCTTGCTGACGACCGCCTTTGACGCGCTCGGCCCGGAGCGAGTGAGACGTGGTCTGACGGCGACCGGGCACAGCTGGAGCGACTGCTTCCTGGCCCTCGCGATCGCTGGAGCGTCCGATGCCCTGGCCCGCGAGCTCCAGAAGCACTGGCGGAAGCATTACTTCGTCGGCGCCCTGATCGGCGTGCGAGTCCAAGTGGTCAACGAGGTGGTGAGAGCCTGGGATCACGACGAGGACGACTTCCGGGCGCTTGCTTCCGAGTGGCTCGAGCTGAACCGGGTGGCCCGTCCGGCCGCACCAGCGGCCGCTGTGGCCGCGCCCGTCGGTGCCGCGATGTAAGGCACGTCAACCCCGTGCCGGTACGCCTAGGGGGCGCGGCGCTGCCGTGCCCCCTAGGTTAGTTTTAAGGAGCTACGAAAGGTGGCCCCGTGACTCCCCTGCTGTTTCTGCTCCTCGCCCAGACGCTGCCCGTCCCTGCCCCCGCCGCGCCGGCGCGCGCTGGCGAGCGGCCGGTGCG
>DATDFP010000381.1:0-2827 GCA_036522535.1 Gemmatimonadales bacterium | reverse complement strand
CTGCTCAAAGCAAGCTTTCGGTGCACTGGGAGGAACTGACGGCGGCCGAGTTCAAGGATGCCATCGCCCGGGCGCAAGGCACGTGCCTGCTCCCATTCGGTATTCTGGAGAAGCATGGCCTGCATCTGCCACTGGGCAACGATCTGCTCAACGTGCGATATGTGGCGCTCAATGCCGCCGAGCAGGAATACGCCGTCGTCTTTCCCGAGTACTACTTCGGGCAAATCTTTGAAGCGAAGCATCAACCGGGCACCGTGGCCTACAGCCGGGGACTGGAGCTCCAATTGCTCCAGGAGACGACCGACGAGATGGCGCGCAATGGGTGCAAGAAGATCGTCATCGTGAACGGTCACGGCGGCAACAACAGCCTGCTCCCCTACTTCGCGCAGTCGCAGCTCGAGACGCCGCACGATTACGTCGTGTACGTGCTCGGCATCATGCGTGGCGGGCAGGGTGAGCCGAAGCACAAGTCGAACCCGGCGACGGACATGCATGCCGGCGAGAGCGAAACGTCCATGAGCATGATCGCGCGACCCGACCTCGTGCACCTGGACCGTGCGCCGCAGGAATCCGGCGCCGATCAGGCGCGCTTGAAGGGGCTGCCGGAAGGCCTCTACACCGGGATCTGGTGGTACGCGCGGTTCCCGAATCACTATGCGGGCGAAGGCGCCGCGGCGACGCGCGAGCTCGGTGAGTTCGAGGCGAAGACGTGGATCAACGGGATCGTGCAGGCGATCCGCGCCGTGAAAACCGACCAGGAGAGCCCGCGTTTGCAAAACGAGTTCTACGAGCGGAGCAAGCACCCGCTCGAGACGCCGCAGTAGCTCTTAGCCCGCGAGCAGGCGGTCGATCCTGCGGCTCACGTCGCGCAAATACGCCTCGTCGCCGCCGGCCAACTCGGCGATGACGCTGCCGCCGTAGCCAATGTCGATGAAGGCCTGGCGCACGGCGGGCCAGTCGACGTCGCCATCGCCGAGGTTTACCCAGGCGTAGCCGTCCTCTTTGCGCTTGAAGTCTTTGAGGTGGACCTTGACGATGCGCTTTCCCAACGTGCGAATCCAATCCTGGGGGTAGCCGTACAACACGACATTGCCGACATCGAACCAGGCCTGCACCCAGGGGCTCTGAAACTCGCCGATGTACTGGGTCATTTCGAGAGGGCTGAGCAGGAACTTGTTCCAGACTTCCTCGATCGCGATGACGACTTTGAGCTCCTCTGCCAGCGGAATGAGTTTGCGGATTTGCGCTTGCGAGCGGGTCCACGCATCCCGATAGGAGGTTTGCGGATTCACCACGGCAGGGACGAGCAGCACTGCATCGGAGCCCCAGAGCCTGGCGTTACGAAGCGATGTGCGCATGCCGGCGAGGCTCTTCTCGACGATCGCGGGATCGCTGGAGGAGAGCGGAAACTGCCAGTGATCCACATTCATGACGGAATCAATGCGGATGTGCGCCGCGTCCGCGGCCGCTTTCATCTCTTCGGCTTTGCGCTCGTCCCGCTCCGTCAGTGCTTGCACAACATCGAATCCGGCGTCGCGGACCAATTTGAAGCGATCTCTATAACTCAACGTGCCGGGCACCATGTCGAAGACGAGCCCTTTTTGGATCGTCAGCTTCGACGTCGGGCGGAGTGTCGCAAGCGGGCCTGCGGCGAATCCCGAAAGCCATGCGGCGGCAGAGGCCTTCACGAAGTCACGACGCGTCGTGCGCATACGCACCCCTCAGCGCAGCCTGTCCAGATTCAGTCGGGCATCCCAGACCTCGTTTGACTTCATGAGCTCGTCCCACGTAACCTCGCGTCCGGTATACGCCGCGGTGCGAGCCATCATGCAGGAGAGTGCGGACTCGGCGCCTTTGTCGGCCTGGGCGTGAAAATTGCCGCTGATGATGCTGTCAATGAACGCCTTTTTCTTTTCGGGATCGGCCGACTCCAGATTGGACTTGAAGCTTCCCGTAACGGAAAACGTCGCGGGCTCCGCCCCCGCTTGAGGCTGGGGCGAGAGGGGCGCTTGCCACGGCTCATCCCCCCAGATGCCGAGCGGACCGGTGTAGGGCGAGAGCGACGTGCCTTTGGTGCCGAAGAATCGCTCGCTGACGTCCCACCAGCCCTTGGCGAATTGCGTGGAACTGAACGTGACGCCCACGCTGCCGGGGTAGTGGAACAGGACGTTGTAATTGCCATAGCAATCGCCGTCATCGGCGGGGCGGCCCTGGCGTCCCCCCGTGGCGGTGGCTTTCACGGGATGCGCCTTGAGGACCCAGTTGCAGATGTCGATCACATGAATATTCTGCTCGACGATGATGTCGCCGGAGAGCGCGCGGTCGTGCACCCAATTCCGTAGCCGGCGCTCGGCGGGCGAGGCGTCCGGCCAGGGCGGGCGATCGATATAACCGGTCAGATAGTAGGCTTCACCGCAGATGATATCGCCCAACGCTCCATCGTGGATGCGACGGACCAATTCGACAAAGGGAGGACAGTCGCGGATCTGGAATCCGACGTCCAGACTGAGCTTGCCCTGGGCGCGCTTCCCAATCTCGATGACGCGTTTCGCGCCGGGGACGTCGACCGCCACGGGTTTTTCCAGGTACACGTGCTTGCCCCCGGCAACCACGGTTTCGAGGTGCTGCGGGTGGAAGTAGGGCGGCGTCGCGATGACGATCGCGTCCACCTCCTTCGAGGCGGCGATTTGCTCGTAGGCGCGCGGGCCGACGAAGAGCTGCGTCGAATCCAGAGCCGCGAACCCTTTCGCCTGCTGCACCTGATCGAAATGCGCGCGCGCGGCGTCGAGCTGGTCTTGAAACAGGTCTGCCAGCGCGACGACACGAG
>DATDFP010000380.1:0-3987 GCA_036522535.1 Gemmatimonadales bacterium | reverse complement strand
CTCATCTCTTTCGTCGGCAACGCGATCAGCGGCAACGTGGCGAACATCCCGGTGAGCGCCACGAGCGGCGGCTCCACGTTCCGCTTCGAAGGCGGCGTTCCAGTCCGGACCTCCGTCTCGCCCGGGCCGGTGTTCGCCGAGCGGGCGCAAACGCTCGGCCGCGGGCGGGTCTTCGTCGGGGTCAACGTCAATCGCCAGCACTTCGAGACGTTGCGGGGGGTGAGCCTGAACGACGTCCAGATGACCTTCACGCACGAGAATGTCACCGGACGGGTGTGCGACAGCATCGTCGGCACGAGCTGCACGCCGTACGGCGTCCCGACGCTCGAGAACGACGCGATCGCGGTGCGGCTGACGCTCGACCTCGACATGACGGTCACGTCGTTCTTTGCGAGCTTCGGGCTGCTCGATCGGGTGGACGTCGGCGTGGTGCTTCCCATCGTCTCCACGTCGCTGCGCGGCACGAGCGACGCCGAGATCATCCCATTCGGCGGCCCCCCTGTGGCGCATTTCTGGGGCGGCACGCCGAGCAACCCGCAGCTCTCGACCTCGCGACTCGTGGAGGGATCCGCGACGGGGATGGGCGACGTCGCGGCGCGCATCAAGGTGCACGTGACGGAGTCGGAACGGACGGCCTTCTCGATCCTGGGCGACGCCCGCTTTCCCACCGGCAGCGAGGCAGACCTGCTCGGCTCAGGCCACCTGGCGGCCCGCGGCCTGGCCATCCTGTCCGCGCGGTTCGCCGCGTTCTCACCGCACGCGAACGTCGGGTTCCTGTACCGGAGCGGCGAGCTCCAGAACAACGCCGTCCTCGCCACGGTGGGGTTCGATCACCTGATGGCGCCTTGGGCCGCGCTCGCGGTCGATCTGGTGTCGGAGCTTCAGGTCGGCGAGAGCAAGCTCCGGCTGCCGGGGACGGTCACCTACGACGCGCCCTTCCGGCGGACCGTGGAGCCCACGAACATACCGAACGAACGCGATGACCAAATCAACGGCTCGTTCGGCTTCAAGTTCGTGACGGGCTCGGGGATCACGCTGATCGGCAACACCCTGGTGCCCATCAACCGCGGCGGGCTGCGGCCGAACCTCCTGTGGACCTTCGGGCTCGAGTACAGCTTCTGAGGAGCGCGGGCCACTCCTTGCGACGCTGTCGACGTACGTGAGTCGACCGATACTCGAGGGTTGCCCCAGTTCGTCAATGATGAGGGACTCAAGTCCCAACTCGGCCGGGAGGCGTCCTGAAGGACGCTGGTTCACCGCCGGCGTGCGGTGAAGTGCGTCCTTCAGCACGCGCACACCTCGACCCCCTCCGTAACGAGGGGGACAGGTGAAGGACGGGCTTAGAAGGACACCGTCGCCGTCACGGCATCCTGTTGCTTCTGGCAGTCCGTCACGACGAGCTGGCATACGACGCGCCTGGCGTCGGTCCAGATCGGGTGCGCGGCGTGGGTGCTCGCCGCCAGCCCGTTGTAATCGCCGATGAACGTGCCGCTGAAGTTGATGTTCGGGTCGGTGGGCCCGGAGCTGACGAGGAGCTGTCGCCCGAACCCGATCCCCCCGCTCGGCGACGTCGAAAGGAACGTGTTGAGCAGCCGGTTGCCGGGGGTATCGTCGCGCTGCTGGAAGGCGACCTGCACGGCCCCGTTCTCCGCCACGGCGATCCAGGGATAGAACTGATCGGCGCCGGACAGATCGCTGTTCACGATGACCGACTTACTCCACGTGACCCCGGCGTCCGTCGAGCGACTGAAGCGCACGTCGGCGTTTCCGCGCCGGTAGTCGCCCCACACGACGTACACGGCCCCGCTCGCGCCGTCCACTGCGATCGAGGGGAACGAGTTGACGCGCCAGTTCGAATTCTTGAGGGCGCAGCGGCCGTCGTCGTTCAGGTGGTCGCAGATCTCGATGATGTCATCCACCTTTGTCGGATGGGAGAAGCTGCTGCCGCCGTCCACCGACTTCGCCACCATCGCCCGGCCGTTGAAGCCCGTCCCGTTGCCGTTCTCGAACACAACGTACACCTCTCCGTTCGGGCCGACTGCCGGGACGGAGCCCTGGTCGAAGTTCAAGTCGGGCGAGCTGACCGGGTGGGGGCCGTTCCAGGAAGTGCCGCCATCGTCCGAGTAGGACAGGACGATCGGCGACTCGACGTAGCTGTCGTCCAGGCGGTTAAACTTGAAGCGCGTCCAGGTCACGTAGATCCGGCCTCGGTGGGGGCTTCCGGGCCGCGTGTCCACCGTCCCAAACTCCTTGTCGTTGAAGTAGCCGACGAGCGGATCGTCGCCGCCCGCGGCGGTCGCGATCACGGTGCCCGCGGGCTGGACCGTCTTCAGGTCGGTGGACTTGCTCACGAACAGCACGGTGGTGGAGGTGGCGTTCGTGGCCGGGGTGAAGCCGAGGCACACGTGGTAGGCGGTGCCCTCGGGTCCAAAGGTGGTCACCGGGTCGCCGCCCGCCACCACGCCAGGCGGCACGGTCGTGCCTTCGCCCACGTCGTTCCACGTCGCCCCGCCATCGCTCGACGCGTAGATGCCGCAGGCGGCGAGGTCGTGCCGGTAATCGTTCGCCCCGGCAAGCAAGCGGCTGGGATTGTTGGGATCGAGGGCGATGGGGGTTTCGTTCTGCGGGAAGCGGGTCTTGTCCTGGTTCGCGACCACGTTGGGGCCGACGTTCTTCGCGAGGCCAGGCGGGTTCCCCGGGCTCTGGGGCGCCCCTGGTCCCGACTGGTCCTTGAGGGAGGGATCGACGGTGACAACACCCGAGAGGTCGAAGATGTGATCATCGCCGCCGAGGAGCTCGCCGCCGAGCCGGGGCGCGGCGGGCTGGGGGTGGTCGCTGCAGGCCGCAGTGATTAGCGCGCACGCCATGAACGCGGGCCAGCGTTTCATGCCTGCCTCCGGAGGGGGGTCGCTGACCATCCCTCGGGGCAAGTCTGATGCCGAGTCCGTCTTGTGAGGAGGAGTCGTTGCTGGTGTGGCGCAGGTGCAACGCGGCGGGTCCCGCTCCGCTTCGTTCCTCTCAGTCGAAATACGTGAGTCAGCCGATACGTGAGGGTTGCCGCGGTTCGTTAATGAGGGACTCAAGTCCCAACTCGGCGGGAGGGCGTCCTGAAGGACGCTGGTTCAGCGCCGACGTCGGGTGAAGTGCGTCCTTCAGGACGCGCCGCGGCCGAGCGGGGACTTCAGTCCCTCATAAAACACCTCAAACACCTCGACCCGCTCCGCTTCGTTCCTCCCTCTCAGTCGAAATCCGTGAGTCGAGCCATCCTCAAGGGTTCCCGTCGTTCGTTTATGAGGGACTCAAGTCCCAACTCGGCGGGAGGGCGTCCTGAAGGACGCTGGTTCAGCGCCGGCGTTGGGTGAAGTGCGTCCTTCAGGACGCGCCGCGGCCGAGCGGGGACTTCAGTCCCTCATACAGTTTGAACGGCCCTAGCGGATGACGCTGAGCCGCCAGCCGCCGGGCTCTTCCACGAGAATCGCGCGGAACGTCACCGGACGCCGCTCGGCGCGTCCCGTGGTGGCGTTTTCGTAGTCGTAGACGCCGCTGACGGTCGCTTCGGCCGTCCCGCTTGCCACGTTCACCGCCGTGACCGTCAGGCTGGCCTTGAGCCTGCGCACCGATTCGAAGAACTGCTTCCACCCCCGTTGTTGCTCCGCCGTGAGACCGGGATACACGCGCCGCACCTGGGCCAGATCGAGAGACTCGAGCGCTCGGGCGTAGTCGCCGATCACCGACTCGATCTGCGCCCGCGGGTCGGCAGGTGGATGGGCCGCTGCGGGGGGCGGCGGGGGGAGGCGCTGCTTCACGGGAGGCTCGCGCGCCGCGTCGCCCGCCGCCCGCGACCGCTCCTGCCGCTCGGCTTCCGTCCAGAGCGACGCCGCCGTGGCCAGCCGCACCATCGCTTCCGAAACCTGCCCGTGGGCGGCGAGCGACTCTGCTCCCCTGAAAGCCGTGTCGCCTTTCGCCATGTCCGCGGGGCTGGCCCCC